>JBFZES010000024.1:0-4188 GCA_041306725.1 Spirochaetaceae bacterium
GCCGTAGCCCCCCGTGCCCGCTGGGCGCGGGCCGCCATAGCCGCCGCCCTGGCCCTGATAGCCGCCAGCGCCCGCGGGACGCGAGCCCTGATAGCCGCCGCCCTGGCCCTGATAGCCGCCAGTGCCCGCGGGACGCGAGCCTTGATAGCCGCCGCCCTGGCCCTGATAGCCGCCGGAGCCCGCGGGTCGCGAGCCCTGATAACCGCCGCCCTGGCCTTGATAGCCGCCGGAGCCGGCGGGACGAGAACCTTGATAGCCGCCGCTTTGGCCGCCCTGGCCGCCATAGCTGCCCTGGCTGCCTTGGCTGCCGCCATAGCCTCCCTGGCTGCCTTGGCTGCCGCCGTAGCCGCCAGAACTGGGCCTGCGGTCTCCATACGAGCCGGCGCCGCCGCCGGTGCCCGTTCCCGGGCCGGAAGCGCCCGGACCGCCAGGACCGCCCGGGCCGCCAGGACCTGAAGGCGCGCGATAGCCGCCTACGCGCCCCACGACGCGAGGGCCCGTGCCCGCGGGGCGGGTACTGCGTAATCCGGGGGCCGCGGGCTTGGCATGGACTGCCGGAGCCGAACCCTCGGGGCGTTCAGCCGCGGGTTTATGGGGAGCGGGAGACGAAGCGGGCGCGGAATCGGAGCCTTCCGTAGCGGCGGCCGCCTTATGCTCGCCCTCAGCCGAAGGCCCGCCGGCCTTATCGGCGTGGTGGGCGACGACGCGGGCGGCCGGCTTGCGCACGGCGCCGGGCGCGGTCGCGGATGTAGGCGTAGCCGCCGACACCGCGCCTACGGGGGCCGCGCCTTGGACCGGGGCCGCCGGCTTCTTCTTCAACACCACGACCTTGCGCTTTTCGGCGCTGTCCGCGGCGGGAGGGGAAGCGGGCGCTTCCTCTTGAGGCTTGGGTTTGGCCTGTTTTATTAGAACGGGCTTGGGTTTATTTTCATTCGTATCCGACATAGCTCACCTTCAAGATTCCTGGTCGGCCGCGTCCTCGTCCTCGTATTCGAAGGACAGGGCGACCCCGCATTGCGGGCAATGGGTCATATCCGGGGTAACCAAAGCGCTGCAGTCCGGGCATTCATACTGCTCGAGCTCGACTTCTTCATCAACCGGCTCTTGCGCTTCTTCCTCGGCTTCCTCTTCGGCCTCGGCCTCTTCCTCGATAACCTCTACGTTTTCTTCGATAACGGCGCGTAGAGCGTCGATGTCCTCGAGGGACAGGCCTTCGACCGCTAAAAGCTCTTCGTCGGCCTTAGCCAAGAAGTCTTCTATCATTTCTATGCCCGCATTGGCCAGGAGGGCGCATACGCGCTCCTCGATGCCCGGCAGCTCCTCGAGCCGCAGGAGCTCCTCTTCCTCTTCGCCGAAGAGGCTGGACGCGGCCCGCCTGGCTTCGGAGCCAAGGTCAAGGTCGCGGAACTGTTCGTCGGTCTTAACGTCGATATTCCAATCGCACATACGGTTGGCGAGGCGCACGTTCATGCCCTGCTTGCCTATGGCTACCGACAGCTGGCTCTCGTCCACCACGGCAAGCGCGCTCTTCTTGCCTTCGTCCAAGACATAGACCTCTTTGACGTCGGCGGGAGAGAGGGCATTGCGTATGAAGCGGCGCGGGTCGATCTCGTACTTGAGCACGTCGATCTTCTCGCCTTCAAGCTCGCGTATTATGCTCTGTATGCGTATGCCCTTGAGCCCCACGCAGGCGCCCACGGGGTCTACGTCCTCGCGGTGGGAGAATACCGCTATTTTGGTGCGATAGCCGGGCTCGCGCACGATCTTGAACACTTCCACGGTTTTATCGTAAATCTCGGGCACTTCAAGCTCGAGTATCTTCTGGACGAACTCGGGATGGGTACGCGACAGCACGATTTGGGGGCCGGCCTTGCTTACTTCGGCTATGAGCGCCTTTATGCGTTCGCCGGGCTGGTAGTTTTCGCGGGGGGACTGGAACTTCTTGGGAAAGAAGCCTTCCACCTTGCCAAGATCAACGAAGATGTTGCCGTTCTTTTCCCGCTGGTAGTACCCGATGATAATCTCGCCCTGCTTGGCCTTGAACTCGGCGTAGAGCGTATCCCGGGATATCTCGCGCAGCGACTGCCTGGTGGTCTGCTTGGCCAGCATGACCTCGTGCAGGTCGAATTCCTTGGGGTCTATAGGTATCTCGAGTATATCGCCTATCTCGGCGCCCTCGGCCAATTCCTTGGCCTCGTCGAGCTCTATCTCGAGCACGGGGTCGTCGACTTCCTCGACTATGGTCTTTTTGGACAGTATCTCCACGCCTTCGTAATCGTCCTTAAAGCGGACGACCGCGTTTTCCGCGGTGCCGAAGCGCTTCTTATACGCGGCCACGAGGGCGTCCTCAATGGTCTTGAGCACCAAATCCTCGGAGATGCCCTTCTCGTATATAAGTTGGCGAATAGCCTCTGACATATCTGAAGCCATGGATTACCTACCCTCCTGGGAAAAATCGAGTTTTGCCTTACGTATTGTGCTCATGGGAAGGACGCAACGCTCGCCATGCTTATCGAGGACGAGCGCTTCGCCATCGCTTGACGCGATTATGCCCTGCTCCTGGCTCCCGTCCTCAAGAACGAGGGCCACGCCTCTGCCCGCGAATATCTCGTACTCCCTCTGATCGTGGATAATCCGGTCCAAGCCCGGAGAGGCCACTTCCAGCTGGAAGTCTTCAGTGCCGAGCCGCTCGGCCAGGCGCGGCTGCAT
Organism: Spirochaetaceae bacterium; assembly: GCA_041306725.1. Taxonomy (GTDB): domain Bacteria; phylum Spirochaetota; class Spirochaetia; order Treponematales; family UBA12059; genus UBA5200. The sequence continues at coordinate 2,710 of JBFZES010000024.1, forward strand.
GAGCCTATGGGCGCGCGCGCATTCATTGATGCCCGTGCCCGACGGGCTGTATACGACGGCGCGTACCTGCGCCGAATTCTTTTGGCGGCTAACCGTTAAATCGACCAGCCGCAGGCCGATACCCGCTACGAGTTCGGCAATATCGTTATAGAGTAACTGTGACTCTGTCATATACCTACAAAAAAAGAGCCGTGGGAACGACTCTTCTTAACTCCAATAAGAAAAACCATGTCTCGTAGCATAATAGCCGCGCCGCGAGTCTTCGTCAATACGTGGGAGCTTAATCGGCCGCCAGCACCAGCGCGTCTACCCGGGCGGCGCCGGCTGCCTTGAGCGCATGGGCGCAGGCGCTCAAGGTAGCTCCCGTCGTAAACACGTCATCAATCAAGAGATAATGCTCCTGAGCGTCCAGCCCGCCCTGCGCGCGCACGCGCACGCGGCCGCGCATATTTGCCGCCCTAGCCTCGAAGCCGAGCTTTTTCTGCTCCTGCGCCCCGACCCGGCGCGCGAGGATACGCCGCACGCGCGCGCCATGGCGCCGTTCCATGATGCGGGCTATGGCCTCTACCTGATCCCATCCTTTGCGCCTGAGCTTGCCCGGGCGCGGGGGCACGGGCACGATCACGGAGCCTGGAAAGCGCTCCGTAGCGGCCGCCCAGAGCTCCTTCGCCAAGAACGCGGCTAGGCTCCTGCGGTTCCGTAGCTTGTAGGCTATGATAAGCTCTTTGGCCAGGCCGCGGTACGGGTAAAGGGGGTACGCGCTATCAAAGCGATAGTCGCTCGTCCTGCAGCGCAGGCAAAGGTCGCGCTCGGAAATGAGCGCCTTGCCGCAGCGCCCGCAGCGAGCCGCGCCCGCGAGCGCGCCTTCCGAGGCTCGCGGCCCCGGCGATGCCGGCAGTCGCGGCAGCGGCGTTAGACGCGGAAGGCGGCAATAGCAGGCGTCGCACAGCGGATAGGGGGCGCCTGGAGGCAAGGAAGAGCCGCAGAGCGCGCAGGCCCGCGGCAATACTAGGTCAAGAGCGAGCCGAAATGCGTCGCATGCGGCAGTATACATAGAACTGCTACGCGCCCGTCAGCCTCGCCGCTTGCCCAGCCGTATGGCTTTCTGCAGGGACGCGAGCCTGTTCAACGCGTCCAACGGGCTTAAGCGGTCCAAATCCATGCCCCGCAGCTCTTCAAGCACGAGCTCTTCGGCTGAAAACAGGGAATCCTGGTCCGCGGGCCGGCCCTTCGGCTCGGTTCCCAGATCGGCGGGCAGCGAGCGCTCTTGGGCTTCGAGCTGTTCGCGCAATTCCTGGGCGCGGAGCAAGACGGGCTTGGGTATGCCGGCTAGGCCGGCCACGTGGATGCCGTAGGAACTGGCGGCAGGCCCATCCACGACGCGCTTTAAGAAGACGACCTCGTCCTCCCGTTCCTGTACGGCCATGGACAGATCCCTCAGCCGCGGGTGGCGCAGCGCGGTAAGCTCATGGTAGTGCG
>JBFZES010000025.1:0-2647 GCA_041306725.1 Spirochaetaceae bacterium
GTCGCCGCAGCGCGGCGAAGACGGCGGTTCAGAGCAGGATTTGCCTCCCGCTTGACAGAGCGCGGCCATTTACGGATGATGCGAGGGTGAACGTCGAACGGCTCAATGGTTTATCTATCGAAGCGCTGTATGCGCTCGCTGAGAAGATGGCACTCGATTTGCCTCCGTCGCTGGAGCGTATATTCGTGGTGGAAGCCATCCTCGAGGCCTTCGAGGAAGATAACGAAGACAGAAAGGCCTCCGGCGACGCCGCCATTCATATAGAAGAAAAGAAATTTTCCGGCTCGGAACTTGACGAGATCGACGCGTCGCTCGATGCAGCCCCATGCATAGCGAGGCGATACAATGAAACCGTTATCCACTGCATACCCCGCGACCCCGAATGGGCCTTTGCCTTTTGGGACGTCAAGGATGAAGACGTGGACACGCTCTGCGCCTCCGAGGGCTTTAATGGCTTTTTCCTGCGCGTGATACGCTCGGCCCTGCATGACGGCAAGCCGGTCATGAGCTTTGAGATACCCGTAGGGGACGAGGACGACCATTGGTATATACATTTGCCCGAGCAGGATTCCTACTACCGCCTGGATTTGTGCATGCGTTGCGGCTCAAAATCCAAGGTCATAGCCCACTCGAACGTTATACGCACGCCGCGCGCCTTGCTCGCGGACGCGTTGGATGACCTGGAACCGGATGCCGCGGCCCTTGCCGCGCTTTCGGCCCTCGATCACCTCAAAATTCAGAACCCGCCCGATAGGCATCCGTCGCGTATCATGGGCGGTTTCGACGACTAGCTGGAACAAAAGGCGGAGGCCGACTTGGAAACTGGAAATATCGCGCTCGTCCTCAATGCCCATCTCCCCTTCGTGCGCCAGCCGGATTACGCCCGTTTTTTAGAAGAGCGCTGGCTTTTCGAATCCATATCCGAGACCTATCTGCCCTTGCTCCGCCTATTCGCCAAGCTGGAAGCGGAGCGGGTGCCTTGGCGCCTCACCCTGGCCCTGTCTCCCACCCTGGTATCCATGCTCGGCGACGCGCTCTTGCGCGACCGCTATACGGATTGGCTCGGCGAGCAGCTTAAGCTCGCCGACCGCGAACTTGAGCGTTGCGCCGGCGATCCGGTCTTCCATCCCCTTGCGCAGCTGTACAAGGACCTCTACCAGCAAAACTTCGACGATTTTACCGTGCTCCACGCGGGCAATATACTCTCAGCCCTGGATTTCTACTATAAGAAAGGCCGCCTTGAGCTCATGACGAGCGCGGCTACCCAAGCCTTCCTGCCCATATACCGCGCCTTTCCCGAATCCATAGCCTGCCAGATAGAGGCGGCGGTCGTATCCTTCCGCGCGATATTCGGGCGATCGCCTTCCGGCTTTTGGACCCCGCATTTGGGCTGGTATCCGGGCCTAGAAGAGCTGTTAAGCGCCTACGGCCTCCAATACAGCGTGGTATCGACGCGGGGAGCCATGCTGGGCAAGCCAACGCCGCGCCAAGGCTCCTACGCGCCGGTCGCCTGCCCCAACGGCTTTACCAATTATATACGCGACGTGGCCGCCACCGAGTCCGTGTGGTCTGAAACGGAAGGCTATCCGGCAGACCCCGCGTACCGGGATTTTTACCGCGACATAGGCTTTGACCTGCCCCTTGAGTACATAGGCCCTTATATAGAGCAGGGCCAGATACGCACCTTCACCGGCTTCAAGTACTGGGCCATAACGGGCAGGGGACAGGACAAGATACCCTATGAGCCCGACCTGGCGGCCGCAAAGGCCGTGGAACACGCCGAGAATTTCCTGTATAACCGCGCCAGGCAGGCCAAAAAGGCGCGGCCTCATATGGATAGGCCTCCGCTCATGGTAGCGCCTTATGACGCGGAACTCTTCGGCCACTGGTGGCATGAGGGCATACAATGGCTGGAGGCTCTGTTCCGCAAGGCCCAGGGAACGTCCGAGCTCAGCTTCGTCACCCTGGGCGAGTACCAGCGTCAGTACCCCGAAAACTTTGAATCCGTGCCCGAATTCTCCTCCTGGGGAGACGGCGGCTACGCGGGTATTTGGCTCGAGAAGTCCAATGACTGGCTCTACCGGCATAGCTTTAAGCTGCTTGAATACATGATGGAGCTGGCCGACCGCTTTCCCGACGAGAGCGGCCTGCGCGAGCGCGTGCTTAACCAGGCCGCGCGCGAGGTGCTCCTGTCCCAGGCGGCCGATTGGCCCTTCCTCTTGCGTTCGGGAAAGTCAGGCTCCTTCGCCCGCAAGCAGATAGAGGACGCGGTAACGAACTTCTCGCGCATCTACGAAATGCTCTGCGCCAATACCGTGGGTACCGAATGGCTCACCAAGCTGGAGAAGCGCAACAACCTCTTCCCCCACATCAATTACCGCATATTCCGCAGAAAGCGTTAAATGCGCGCCTTGGGCTATAGGCTGGGCCATGCGCTCTTATGCCGCCGCGAGCGCTTTACCTTAAGCGCTTTGAAAGCCATCGCGCCGCGCGTAGCGCTCATAGAGGCTGCCGCGCCGAGCGAGGCTGCCTGGCTGCGCTTCGCCGCGGCCGAGCCCGGGCAGTTCGCCTTCCTTCGACTGCTTGGACCCGGCCTCCCTTCTGGCCTTCGCCCGCTTAGCATAGCCGGTATAGACCGGGAGGCCAG
>JBFZES010000026.1:0-3006 GCA_041306725.1 Spirochaetaceae bacterium
GGTATAGGCCGACGAACCTGCATAGCCCGAGCGGGTAAAGAAGCAGGCCTGCCCAAGGAGCCCGGCCTCCTCTATGGCCTCCCGGTTAATGCGCGCCCAGAGCACGGGCCAGCGGTTGTGCCACTCCGCTCCCGAGCCGCCCTGCAATACGGCGTCCGCGGGCAGGTATTCGCCGAAGTCCGCCATCCAGCCCAGCATGCCTATGCCTATGAGCTCGGCCTTAATGATGCCTTTATACCAGTCGTAGGCTTCGCTTTTGGTAAGGTCGACGATGCCGAAGGGGAAGCTCGTGGACTTGGTAAGGTAAACGGAGCCGTCAGCCTTAAGCGCCAGATGCCCCAGCGCCGCGGCCTCGGCGAACATGGCGCCGTCTTCGCAGAGATAGGGGTTTATATAGCCCATAAAGGCAAGGCCGTGCGACCGCCATTCGCGTATGCGATCGGGAAGCTCGGGGTACAAGCCCCTGTCCCAGCGGTAGTCCCAGCGCAGCTGCTTGCCGAAGTAGGTGAGGCGCTGCCCTTCCCAGTCCTGGGCCCATATGCCGCAGATGGCGGCGCCCGCTTCGCGCAGCTTCGCCGCCTTGGCGTCGCAGACGTCGCCGCCGTCCTGAATGCCCAATATCATGCCGTCGTGCATCCAGGAGGGCAATTCCGGCTGCCTGCCTAAGAGCGACGAGAGCTTCTCTATGAGCGCGGGGTAGCCCTCGCCTTGGCCGATGTACAGTTCTTTAGGAGGGCTGTGGAAGAGGAGGCGATGACGGTCGTTCGCGCTGAAATCGAAGAGGGCGTGGGCGTCCGCATCGGCGTGGAAGAAATAGCCGGCTGAGGAGACGAAGCTTGGCTGGGGGTGATAGCTGCTGTAGCGGCTGAAGGCCTTGACGCGGGGCTTTATGCCTATGGCGAGCGAGAGCACCTTGAGCACGGCGTCCACGGTGCCAATGTGCTCTTCTACCCACATGCGCACCTTCTGGCCGCGCAGGTTAAGGCGGGTAAAGTGCTCGCCGCAGCCGTATATGCGCTCGTCGGCATCGGCCAGAAGCTCGAAGCGCAGGGCCATGCCGGGTTCGGCGCTTTGCGGGCTTAGGCGGAGCAGCCCGCCGGCCTCGCGCGCCGCGAGGGCTATCGTGCGCGCGCCATCGCTGAAGCGCAGGGTCAGGCCTTCCGCCGTGCGCTCCGCGGCGAGCATGCGCAGCGGAGAGAGGCGCGAGCGGTCGCGTATATGGAATTTTCCCTTAAACAGGGCATAGTCGAGGGCGGCCTGCCCCGCGTAGAGGCACGGGCGCCTTGCCGTATGGCGAAGCACTACGCGGCCATTATACAGGAGGCTGTGCCCGTCGGGCTCTTCCCTCAATTCTATCATGGCGGCCCCTCCTTGGATTATCCGGTCGTTAACTGAAGTACGCGTCCATGACCAGGTCGGCCGCGCCGCGCAGCGCCAGGGCGTCGTTATAGGCGCGCGCGTAGAAGGCCGTGGCGTCGCTGTCGAAGCCCGAGGTATGCGCCTGCAGATCCTGCTGCACGGCCGCGCTTAAGCCCTCGGCCAACTCGCGCGTGGCGGCGACGAAGAGAAAGGCTTTCGGGCTATAGAGCCTGGCCATGGTACGCGTGGCCGCCGCCAGGTAGGGGGCCGCCGCCGCGTATACCCGGCAGCGCTCATCGTTATCTATGGCCGCGGGGCCGTTGAAGAGCCAGTGGCCCCTGCCCAGATTGGACTGGTCGCAGTGGGATAGCTGCGCCTCAAGGCAGCCCCGGGCGCCGCATACGCAGGATTCGCCGTCGGGCTGCACCACCACGTGGCCGGTTTCTATAGTATTGCCGTCGGAGGCCAGGTGCGCCCTGCCTTCGCTGACGAAGGAGCCGTTGACGCCGGAGCGGAGGAGGAACATGAACAGGGCTTCCGCCCCGGGCAGCTCCCCGTAGCGCGACTCCGCCAGGGCTATGATAGAGCAGTTATTATGGAGCTGCACGGGCAGGTCCAGCTTGTCTTCGAGCGCCTTGGCCAAGGGAAAGCCTCGCATGCCCGCTATGCGCGAGTAGAAGGCTACGCTGCCCGAACGCACGTTTACCTGGCCCGGGGCGCCTACGCCCATGCCCAGTATACGGCTGCGGTCTATGCCCGCCGCGCCGATAAGGTCCTCGGTCTGCCTCCATAGGGTTTCAACCACGGCCTGCGCGTCTATGGCGGCGGTAAGCGTATCCTGGCTGCTCTTAAGCAACTCTCCCTGAAAATCGAAGATGCCTATGCTTACCCGATCCAGCCAGAACTCCGCCCCAATGCAGTATAAGGCATCGGGACGTACGCCATAGCACATGCGCGGGCGGCCTTTTTTAGCTTCCTCCTGCTGTTCGGGGCAGGCGGGCAGGGCGTTTATGACGCCCTCGGCTTCAAGGCTGGAGAATATGCGGAACATGGTGGGAGCGCGCAGGCCGGTGGCTTGCACCGCCTCTGCCTGCGAAAGGCCCTTAGGATAGGCATTGCGTATGAGCTTGAGCACGATTTTAGCATTGCGCTCGCGCACGTCCGCGCTGCGCAGGGGATTATCATTCCTCGTCATGTACGGCGATACTAAACCATAGAACCCGTTTGGCGCAACGGCGATCGGCGCCCGACGGGGCTCTGGGCGCAACAAATCCGCCGGAATGGGATTCCGGCGGCTTGAGCCTCGTAGGGTTAAGCCTATTGAAGCACGTTAAGGCCCGCGAAGGGCTGGAAGGTGTAGCTCTTGCCCGCCTCGAACACGAATTCCATCTGTATCTGGAACGCGCCGGTAACCAGCTTGATTACGCGCTTGCCCGCCTGTACCTGGCCTTTGAAGTCCTTCTGCGCCGCGCCGTCTATGAAGAGGCGTATCTGGCTCCAGGGATTGCCGCGCATGTCGGGGTTCAGGACGGATTCGGGTATCTCGAAGCTGTAGTTGGCCATGATGGGCTGGAGGGCGGGCGTAACGGTCGTGCCGCCGCCGCCTACGGTTATCTGCATGCTCAGGTCCATGTAGCCGGCCAAGCG
>JBFZES010000027.1:0-4613 GCA_041306725.1 Spirochaetaceae bacterium
CGTCCTTATTCGTGGCCGCGACGATAAGGGCGTCGGACGAGCGCGTGAGATCGGCCCCCAGCGGGTAGTACAGGCGCTGCTCGATAAGCCGCAGGAGCTTCACCTGGCTTTGCTGCGACAAGTCCCCTATTTCGTCGAGGAAGAGCGTGCCGCCTGAAGCGCGCTCGATGAGGCCCGGGCGGTCCCCATCCGCGCCGGTAAACGCGCCGCGCTTATGCCCAAAGAGCGTATCGCTGAACATCGTGTCATCGAGCCCCGCGATGTTGAGGGAAACGAGGGGACCGCGCCTGCCGGAAGCGGCGTGTATAGCCGCCGCGAACAGTTCCTTCCCGGTGCCGGATTCCCCGGTAAGCAAGATAGCCTTGTCGCTGCTCGCTATCGCCTCTATATAGCGGAATATGGCGAGCATGCGGCTGTCGCGGGTGACGATGGCGTTAAAATAGCCGGGCAGGGCCCGGTCGCCGGCAAGCAGGGTGTCGCGAAGCGATTTGTTGTATTCCTGCAGGCTGCCTATGAGCGCGGCATGCTCTATGCTTGCAATGAGGCGCGTGCTTTCCGCCGACTTGGGTACGTAATCGAAGGCGCCGGCCTTCATGCAGCGAACCACCGCGTCCAGGTCGTCGAGCGCGGTAGCCACGATCACCGGTACCTCGGGATGCTCCCGCCGCATCGCTTCCAATACCTCATAACCGTCCGCGTCGGGCATGAGGAGGTCCAATACGAGAGCCACGGCCTTACGTTCCTTGAGTATCGGCCATATTTCCCGCGCGTGCTCACAGAGGGCGACATCGTTGAAGCCTTCGAAGCGCAGCAGCCTATCCAGGCGCTTGAGCACGCCAACGTCGTCGTCAAGGCAAAGGATCAAGCCGTCTTTTTCTATCATGGACTTCCTCCGCTAGCCCCGGCCAAGGCCGGTAGCCGTATAAGCACTTCGGTACCCGCGCCAAGGCTCGAGTGTATTTCCATAGCCCCGCCTAAATCCCGCACTATGCCCACGGCGACGGCCAGGCCAAGACCCGTACCTCCCCGCTCCCGCTTGGTCGAGAAAAAGGGATCAAAGGCGGAGGCAAGGGTTCTCTCGTCCATGCCGACGCCCTCATCGCGCACGAGTATCTTGAGCCAGGCATCCCCGCCATCGCCGCCCCGTTCCAGGGCGCTCCGTACCAGGACGGCCCGGGAACGGTCGGGCAAAGCCTGCAAGGCGTTTTCAAGCACGTTGACCATCACCTGGGTAAGCTTAAGCCTGTCGGCGAGCACCGGCGGCAGGCCCTCCGCCAAGTCAAAGCTTACGGCGTCGCTGGCAAGCGCTATATCGTGTTTCAAAAGCCTGGCCGCGTAGGATATGGCCTGGTTGATATCGGTAGGCTCCCGGCCGCCCGGATCGGGGCCGCGCGCGTAATCCTTAAGGTCGGTCACGATTTTCCGGATATGCTGCGCGCCCATATATAGATCGTTGAGTATCTCGGGAACTTCGCTCAGTAAATCCTCGTAACAGAAACCGCGGATGCGAAAATCGCCTTCAGCGTTATGTATGCGCTCAAGGGGCTCGAGCAGCTCAGCCCATAGCTCTTTAAGCAGAGGAACGTTGCGCAGCGCGGCGTTATTAGGCGTATTGATCTCATGCGCTACGCCGGCCGTAAGCCAGCCTAAGGTCTTGAACTTGTCCATCTCCGCCATGCGAGCCTGTTGCTCCAGGTCGCGCTGAATGCCGGCCGCAAGGTCCACATGGGTCTGGACGCGGGCCAAGAGCTCTCCGCCCCCTATGGGGCGGATCAGGTAATCGTTAGCGCCCGCCTCGAAGGCTGATTGTATATCTTCCGGCCGGGCTGAATCGATGACCAGGATAACGGGCAAGAGCTCCCTGCCCCCCTTGCGCCGGAGCGCCCTGCAGAACTCCAAGCCGCTTTGCCCAGGCAAGTTCGCGTTGGCGAGGACTAAGCGGCAGCCCATGCCCTCGAGCTCATCGACGAGGCCCGCCGCGCTCAGCCGGCCTTCCACGAACCAGCCTCCCGCCTCGAGCCGGCGCTTGAGCGTAAAGAGGCTTAAGGGGTCGCCGTCTATGAGCAGTATAGTGCCGCGCGGTCCCGGTCTCTTGCCCGATCGCGAATCAAGCGGCGGCTTAGCCGCGGGGGCCGGCGTCCTTAACAGGGCGAAGCGCCTGCGCGACGCCGCTTCTCCTAGAGCCTCGGCCTCGCTTTCGGCCCCGGCGAAAGCCCCGTCCGCCATCGCCGCCGCGCCTGGGCTCAAGGCCGAGCCAGGATCATCCCAGCGTATCGATCGGGGAAATACGAAAGAGTATCTGTTGAGCTCGCCCTTGCGCTCATAATCCAGGCTGCCCCCGAGGCTCTTGGCCAGCCTGGCGCAAAAGGCCAGGTCGAAAGGCGCGCGGGCCAAGGCCTCTAGCCCCTGCGATTTAAAGCCGGGAGCTAAGGAGAATGGCGCACAGCCGTCGTCCTCTATATCGACCATGATTAAATGGAGGTCGGATCTTGCCTTTATTCCAAGGCGCGTTAAATTTTGCCCGCGCAGCGAGCGCGCCAGCATGGTATAAAAAAGCAAATGCATGCAGCCAAGGTCGTTGCGCGACTCTATGATGGGAAGCTCCAATGCCTCGATGCGCGGCGAGGCGGCATTCAGCTGCCGCGCCTGCTCAAGGCAGGAACGTATAAGCGCGGCGAGGTTGAAATTCTCGTCGTGCAGACGAAGCTGGCCGCTCGCCAAGCGCAGGTAAAGGAGCGCGTTATTGGCTAAGGCTATAATGCGGAGGGTTTCTGCGCGGGCCAGGTTCGTAAGCGCGGTTTTCTCCGGATCGGGGAAGCCTTCCGCCAATTCGTCCAGAAGCGCGATCACATTGTCGAGCCCGGGCAGGGAAGCGCCCGCGGCCGACAAGGCAAAGCGCGCATCATCGCTTTTTCCCCTTAGCGAAGGCGCTTCGCTAGCCTTTTCATCCTGTCGGCCGAGCGTAAATAAAAGCGCGCCTTCGATAAAAGCCTGCAGGCAAAGGACTATGGCCAAAACCCGATATGAATAGCCGGGAAGGGCCAGCGGCGACAGGAAGGAGCTTAAAAGCCCAAAGCCGAAGCCCAAGGCGCTCAACAGCCAGGCGGCTTTGAGGAGCCCCGCGTTTCCCTTACGGCGAAGATGGCCCACGACTCCAAGGCAGCCGATGGACAGCGTTATTAGGAAAACCACGGCGCTAAGGAGCGTCCCGGGCCACAATCCGGGGATGCGAGTGTACCCAAAGATCATAAGGAGATAGTTCAGGGCTATGATGATGAGAAATAGCAGCGCATAGGGAAAGTAGCCAAGCCGGCGGTAGGGTCGCACCGCGGAAAAGACAAGGGCGAACAGACTCAGCGCGGCGGCCGCGCTGCCGAGCAGCGAGAAGCCCATATTCGCGGAAGCCACGCGGCGCATAAAGGATTCATAACGCAAGAAACTCAAGCTTAGCCAAGGATAGGCCGCGCCGCTCAAGCGCAGATATACGCTGGCTTTTTCCATATCGCCGAGGGGGAACCGTAAGGCTACGGCATCCGAAACGACGGGGTCGATACGCAAGGCATCCAGTTCGCTTCCCGACCACGCGCGCTTTGAGCCATCTTCGCTCACGATTATCAGCTCGGCGGCTTTGAAGGCGGCTCTATAGGCGCTTAGCAGCCAGTCCTCATTGCCCGATGCATTGAGGACGGTAAATACCAGCCACATATCGCGGGCGGGGTTTTGAAGCGCTTCCCGCCAGCGGACGCTATAGTCCGCCGGCGTAAACATGGCGTGGTCAGGATAAAAGGAGAACTCGAACGGGAGCCCGCCGCCATCGCCCTGCTCATATACGCGCACATTGCCCAAGGCCGATACGTTCTCCGCTCCTTTCCATAGCACCAACGTGGGTATGACAGGCGGCCGCGAATCCCGCTTAAGGCGATTAAGGTCTATTAGGTCGCTCTCCTGCGTTCCGGCTACGCCCGCGAAACCGAGCAACAAGAGGAACGCTAAGGCGTATGCAAGGGGCTGGGGCCTCCTAGGCATGGCTAGGCCCGCAAAGGCAGCTGCACCCTGCCCCCCGCAAGCGCGTCCGCTATCATATCGAGCCGCGCCGTGCCGTCGGCGGACAGCCAGCCTGCGCCGAGCTCGAGGCCGAAGGGCCGCCTGGCCACGTGCTCCGGATAATGCGCATCCGAGCCGCAAATGCGCGTATAGCCGCCGGTATCGCTTGCGGGCAGAGGGCGCAGGGATTCTACCGCCGCGTACGGCCCCTCCGGAAGGAAGCCCAGCTGCGCCAATGCGCCAAACATGGGCCGGTCTATATGGGCGGGTATGACCAAGGCGCCGCGGGAGGCGGCCAGCGAGCAGAGCTCGTCATAGCCCATATCCAGCGCCGCCCCCAAGTACGTATCGGGAAGCTCCAGCACGTTTTCGTCCGCGTCGACCACCACCTGATCGCCAAGCGCATCGGCGCTATACGGATACGCGGGTATGCGTGTCGCCAGGTATGCGCCAAAATCCAAGGCTTCCTGTACGCGGGAAAAGAGGCAGAGCACATGCACTTCCTCGGCGCTGCACGCTTCCATGCCATAGAGCGCGGCCAAGCCTTCCCTGCGCGCGCATTCGGCGAA
>JBFZES010000028.1:0-2951 GCA_041306725.1 Spirochaetaceae bacterium
GTACACCTTGCTCATGGTCTTCGCGCTCGCGGCGACCGCCGCTATGTCTAAAGAGAAAATCCTTCAGGGCTTTATAGGCATGGTTTTTGGCCTTATGATAGCCACGGTGGGACTTGATGGGCTGACGGGCGTCAACCGATTCACCTTTGGCATACTCGAACTCATGGGCGGCGTCGATTTCCTGATCATCATTATCGGTATTTACGCGCTTGGCGAAGTATTCAAGAGCTTTAAGTCCGTGCACGACCCAAGCTTTAAGATGCAGACGAAGTTCGGAAAGATCAAGTTTACCAAGGAAGATTGGAAGCGCTCATGGCCGGCTATCCTACGCTCCACGCCGCTGGGCTTTTCATAGGAGCCCTTCCTGGCGCGGGCGGCACTATGGCCGCCCTTATGGCCTACAACAATGAGAAAAACCTATCCAAGCACCCGGAGGAATTCGGCAAAGGCGCTGTGGAAGGCCTTGCGGCCCCCGAAGCGGCGAATAACGCATCCAGCGTAGGCGCCCTGATACCCATGATGACCTTGGGCATACCGGGATCGGGCACGACCGCCGTCATGCTTGGCGCGCTGCTCATGTTAGGCCTGCAGCCTGGTCCGCTCCTCTTTCAAAAGCAGCCCGAGGTAGCCTGGGGTATGATAGCCTCAATGTTCATAGGCAATATCATCCTGCTCATCGTGAACATGCCCATGGCTAGCATACTAGTGCGCGTGCTCGCGGTGCCCGCCAAGGTACTCTATCCTCTTATCCTAGGGCTTGCCTTTATCGGCACCTACGCCATTACCAATAGCGTGATAGACTTCTTTATCCTAATCGGTTTTGGCTTGATTGGCATCTTCCTTGAAAAAGCCAAGATACCCACGGCTCCGCTCATACTCGGCGGCATAGTAGGCTCGACTATGGAAACGTCATTCAGGCAGGCTCTCATGCTGTCGGATGGCAGCCCAAAGATATTCTATGGCTCGCCTATTACGGTCACCCTGATCGCGCTTACGGTATTCTCTATAGCTTGGCCCTTCGTGAGCTCTGGCCTAAAGCGCCTCAAGGCCTCGAGGAGCGTCTAGGAATGTACTGTGCCGTGGCGCACGCAAACCCCGCTACTGCGGCGCTCTCCTTTGAAGAGAGCGTCGCAAGCATGGCCGCTCACGCGCTGCTTCGCGAGGCGGAAGCCGCGCCGAAGCCCGGCCTTGTCGACCGGCTGAGTTCCGGCGCGCATGGCGATATGGATATAGGGCACTTTAGGGCTTCGGCTGGCGCTCTGCGCCCATTTTTCCAGGCCTTGGCCGAGGCGGGGCTTAATTTAAGCGGCGCGGGAGAAGCGCTGGACCTAGGCGACGCCCGAAAGCTGCGTAATCTGGGCCTTGCGGCGGAACGGGCTATGCTTGAAGCTACCGGTGGGGTGAATACCCATAAAGGCGCTCTATGGTCCTTGGGCTTGCTCTGCGCGGCGGCTGGCCGCCTCTTCGGGCAATGCCCGGTGAGCTCTCCAAGACGCGCCGGCTTAAGCGCCGAAACGCTCTGCTGCGAGGCGGCAAGCCTAGCTTCAGCGCTCGTAGGCTGCCCTGCGCCTTCGGCTAACGGACTCAGCACTATGCTCACCAATGGCCGGAAAAGCGCCATGCTCTACGGCCTGCGCAGCGCGCAGGATGAAGCGTTGCAGGCCTTTCCCTCTATAAGGGCTTTAGCCCTGCCCCTGGCGCGCGCTATGCGCCGAGCCGCATATGGCCCAAGCTACCTAAGGCCGGAGCATGAAGCGCTTGCGTCGCATCGCTTTCCTGTAGCGGCGGAGGATGAAGAAGTGATCCTGGTGCTTTTGGCTTGCATGGCCCATGCCGACGACACCTGTATCGTCGCGCGCGGAGGCATCGAAGCCCTTACAAACATGCGGAAGGCCGCGAGGGCCATACTGGCGGCTCGAGAACAAGGCGGCGAGGGAGCGTGGAAGGACTACCAGGCACTCCTGGGCGATTTCAAAAAAAGGCGGCTATCCCCTGGAGGCTCGGCTGATCTTTGCGCCGCCACCCTGTTCTTAGTCGATGTAGAAGGGACGCTCTTTTCCGCCCTAGCCCCGCACGAAGTGGGGCAGCTCAGCGGGCAGAACGAGCGACAGCTCTATGAGGCCGGCTAGCGCCCCCGCCTCGTCGCACCAGGCGCTCTGGTGGATTAGCTTTTTCTGGCCCTTTTTCTCTATGGTATAGACGTTGACGCCGCCCTCGGCCAAGAGCCGGTCGATGATGGCCTTGGAGCGCTCATTGTGGCAGGCCATGAGGCTGCCGCCTATGAGCTTCCTGCCCCCGTCCGCCTCAAAGGTGGCGGCGGCCTTATCGTTCATGTACACGATACGATGTTGGCTATCCGACACGGTAACCGCGCCGGGAAAGCCCCGTACCCAATCGGGCATATGGTCCATGCAACGCTCCTTGTTTGCCGTGAGCTGGCCTTTGCCAGAGTCCCAGGAGCCATAACTGTACTAAAAGTCCCCGCACCCGTACAATGGGATAGGACGCATTCAAAGCTATGGAGGGCCAGCACAATGGCGCAAGGCGATGAGCCCTGGCGAAAGACGAGCCAGACTGTTTTGCATGATTACGGCATATTCAAGAGCCGAGAACTCATAAGCAGGGGGCCGCATGGCAAGGAAGGCCGATTTATCGTGCTCGACGCGCCCGACTGGGCCGTGGTCGTGCCTGCCCTGATCAAGGACGGCAAGCGCTGTATCCTCACGATCAAGCAATATAGGCATGGCGCGGGAGAAGCCTGCCAGGAGTTTCCCGGCGGCGTCATAGAGCCGGGCGAGGAGCCGGCCGCGGCGGCGGCGCGTGAACTTCTTGAGGAGACGGGCTACCGGGCGGGGCGGGTCGTGGCCCTGGGCAGCTGCAACCCCAACCCCGCATTCATGTCCAACCGCCTCCACGTATTCGCCGCCGAAGACTTGGAAAAAGCGGGCGAA
>JBFZES010000029.1:0-3525 GCA_041306725.1 Spirochaetaceae bacterium
AGGCCGTCTAAAAGCCCCGTGGAGGCGAATTTTGCGGCCAAGAGGGTTTCTTCGGGGCTTTGGCCGCCGAGTATAAGCGCGATCCTATAGGGCGGGCAGGCCGATACGCCCAGGCCCCGCAGGGCTCTCCGCGCGAAGTCCTTAAAGGCGGCCGGCTTAAGCAGGGCCTTCGTTTCCTGAAAGAGGGCGGTCTTGTTGGAAGAGCCTCCTCCCTTGGCTACGAAGAGGAAACGGTACTCTGAGCCGGGATGGGCGAAGAGCTCGCAGGATAGAGGCGCATTGTTAGCCGAATTGATCTCGTCGAAGCTGCCCGAGGGCAAGAGCTGGCTGTTACGAAGCTTGTGCGCGGCCCAGGCGCGCAGCGCTCCTGTTGCCAGCGCCTCTTCATCGTCGCCCTCCACATAGATAGCCTGTCCCTTCCAGCCGTATACCGCGGCGCTGCCTGAGTCCTGGCAGAGCGGGAATACGCCTTTCGAAGCTACGAGCGCGTTCTCCAGCAGGGAACGCAGCGCGAAGCGCTCGGGCCCGCCAAGCTTAGCGTCCGCCGCGAGCCGGGCGAAATCGCGGACGAGGCTGGCCCGCGGGTAGAACTGCAGGTCATGAAATGCCGCTTCCGCGAGGGAGCTCAGGGTAGGCTCCGGGAGGCGCAGGAGCCTTCGGCCGCGGAAGCTTTCGGCGACGGGGGCGTCGAGGGCAAGCCGCCTGAAGGCGATAGGCTCTTCGCCGTCATAGGCGCGCGCCGAGGCCGCATAGGCGGCGTATCCGAATCCATGCATGTAGTCCACTATACACGCGGCCGCGGGCAAGGAAAAGGAGAAAAAAGGCCCTTGGGTTTACCCCAAGGCCATATGCGTTTATAGTAAGGGGTGGAATACGAGCAATAAGGATGGAGGTACGGCGCACTGAATACCACGAAGCTCGATGAGGCGGACCTGGATCTTCGGCGGCTCGAGGCGGCGCTCTTCGCCGAAAAAGAGCTGATTATTGGGAACATCATACTATTAGGAGAGGTTCCCTCGTACGCGGGCACCTGGCAGAGCGACGACGAGACGTCTAGCGCCGATTACAACGTGCGCGCGCGTTTCTTCGCCGACCGGCTCGCTGAGCTCGGCATCGATGAATGCACCACCGACCCCCTGGGCAACCCTATAGGCCTTATAAAAGGCAGCGAACCCGCGGGGCCGCCCATACTGGTCATGGCCGAGCTCGATTCGCTCTATAACCCTTCCGGCGATATCCATTACGAACTGCGAGACGGCACGATACAGGGTCCGGGGCTCATGGACAACGCGCTCGGCGGGGCCGCGGCCCTATCCCTGCCCGATATGCTTAAGCGCCAAGGCATAACGCTCAAGTCAAACCTTATGATAGCCGGCGTGTCGAATACCATGCGCGACGCCAAAAACCTCGCCCTGATGGACCATTTCGTGGAGAATCTAGAAACCAAACCCTGCGCCGCCCTCATCGTCAAGGGCGGCGAGCTGGGCAGGCTTAACTATTTTAGCGACGCCGTCATACGCGCCGATATCATATGCGAACGGCGGGAAGACGAAAAAGGCGCTACAGAGGATATGATCGTGGTTGCCACGCATATCGTGGACCAGCTCCTGGCCATACGCATACCCACGAGACCGCATACATCATTGACCGTAGGCATGTTCAAGGCGGGCTTCAAGTACGGCGACCCCGCCGCGCAGGCGCGCATAGGCATAGAGCTGCGCAGCGTATCCAACGACGTGGTCAAGGACATATCGGCCCAGATACGCGATATCATGGACCTGGTACGCTACGAGCTGCGGGTGGACGTTATCTATGACGTGGCGGTGGAATTAGGCGCGGCAAACCTGGGCTGGGACCATGGCCTAACCCGCTCCGCGGTACGGGTTATGCGCGAACTGGGCCTTGAGCCCGACGTGTATCCCAGCGTTTCCGAGCTCTTTTACTTTCTAAAACGGGGCATACCTGCCCTTACCATAGGCATAGCCCACGGCTCCGATTATCACCAGGATACCGCCCATGCCGGCATGGAATCCATCTTCAAGGGCATGGCGCAGCTCATCGGCCTCGTCGTCGCCATAGACAAGGAGGGCTGCCGTGGCTGATCCCCTTAACTGGCTTAAAGACCGTAGCTTCCATCATAGCGATTTTTCCGATATAGCGGCCCTCGTCCGCGCCAAAGAGGAGCGGGGCCTGCGCATTTCTCTGTGCTTCCCCACCCTGAACGAGGAGGCGACCATAGCCAAGGAGATCGTGGTCATACGATCCGAGCTGCAGATACGGCACAAGCTGATCGATGAGGTCGTCGTCATCGATTCGGGCTCCAGCGATAAGACCTGCGAGGTAGCCAGGGAATTCGGCGCGAAAGTGTACCTGGCCCATGAGATATTGCCTTCGATAGCGCCGTTCAAGGGCAAGGGCGAGAACCTCTGGAAGGCCCTCTACGTGCTTGAGGGCGACATCATACTCTATATAGACGCGGACATTAAAAACATACACCCGCGCTTCGCCTACGGCCTCCTTGGGCCCTTGCTCCTTACCAAGGGCGTACGCTTTACCAAGGCCTTCTATGACCGCCCCATAGCGCTGGATCAGAAGACCATTAAGCCCTCGGGCGGCGGCAGGGTAACCGAGCTGGTAACCCGGCCTCTGTTCAGCATATTCTACCCCGAGCTTTCTCAGTTCATACAGCCGCTCTCCGGAGAGTACGCGGGCTTTCGCGACTGCTTCGACGCCATATCCTTTCCCATAGGCTACGGCATAGAGACGAGCATGCTCATGGATCTTTACGAGCGCTACGGCATGGACGCCATGGCCCAGGTGGACCTGGATAAGCGCGTGCACCGCAATCAAAGCACCCTGGCCTTAGGGCGCATGTCCTTCGGCATTTTGCAGACCTTCATAGCCAAGCTTAGGCAGTCGGGCAAGGCCGATATAGCCGCTACGCTGCATGACACGATGATACAGTACGAGCTTGATAACCGGGAATACCGCCGTAAGGAAAGCGTCATACGCATCGTGGAGCGGCCGCCCATCATAGAACTGCCCGAATACCGGGAAAAATTTCCCGACCGCGCCGCGGCCTATGCGGCCGAGGGGGGAGCGGGCGCGTGAAAGCGCTTATCGTGCACTATCACTTAAAACCCGGAGGCGTGAGCACGGTAATCAGGCGGCAAGCGCGCGCCCTGCGGGGCGAGGGCATAGCCTGCTCCCTGCTGCTCGGGGAGGCCCCTTCCGTCGCTTGGGATACGCCCTGTAGCGTCATGGTCGAGCCT
Source organism: Spirochaetaceae bacterium (assembly GCA_041306725.1). Classification (GTDB taxonomy): domain Bacteria; phylum Spirochaetota; class Spirochaetia; order Treponematales; family UBA12059; genus UBA5200. The sequence continues at coordinate 3,273 of JBFZES010000029.1, forward strand.
GGCCTTGCCTATGACGGGCCAGGAGAGCCGCCTGAGGGCGACGAGGCCAAGGCTCAGATCCTGGCATCTGCCATAGCCCGGGCAGCGGGCGAACTAGGCCCGGATACCATAGTCCACGTGCATAACCCCACCCTGCGTAAGAATTCCAGCCTGCTGCCCGCACTTACTCAGCTCGCCCATCAAGGCCTGTCGCTTTTTTTGCATGTGCACGACCTGGCGGAGGATTGGCGGCCCGACGCGTATTCGGCCCGGC
>JBFZES010000030.1:0-8098 GCA_041306725.1 Spirochaetaceae bacterium
CTTTGGAGGCCGTCTGCCTCAAGCGCGTAGGGCAGGAACACTTCATCGGCTATGATGGCCATGCCCCTTTCGGCGCAGGCCGCCACGATACGCGCGCGCTCCTCGCCGCGTACGTAGGAGCCGGTGGGGTTGTTCGGGTTTATGAGCACGACGGCCTTGGCGCCTTCGCGCTGGGCGTCGATCAAGAGCCGGTCGATGTCGATGAACCAGCCCCGCGGGTGCCGGTATTCGAGGGCATAGGGAAGGGCGCGAACCCCTTCAAGGCCAGCCAGGTAATCGAAGAGCGGGTAGCCCGGCTTAGGCACCATCACCGCGTCGCCGGGGTCGCAGAGCAGCTTAAAGAGCCAGGCATAGGCTTCCGACGTGCTGGCGGCCAGGAACAGCTCATCCGGCCCGCAGGAAAGGCGCCGCGCTAGCGCATCCCGCGCCTGCGGCAGCCCCCGCGGGTCCGGCGCGTACGAAAGCGATTCCGGCCGCGCTAAGGCCTCAAGCGCGCCTGGCGGCTGTAAGCCGCAGCGCGTGGGGTTGCTCTCCGCCATATTGAGGACAGCCCGGCCTTCCGCCCGTAAACGAGAGGCGAGCGCGGCGATACGGTTTTCCGCCAGCCCGGCGGCTATGCGCGACGAGAACATCGGGGAAGGGCTCATGCCGGTAAAGTCTATACCATATCGGAGGGATTATTCGATAGCATGGTCAGCCCCGGGTTCCCCAAGCGGGCGTTTTTATTTATACTGGGCAACCAGCCATGAAGCGCCCCGACCTGAGGAAGAGCTCAGTAGCCCACCGTATCTTCGTTACCCTTACGCTTCTCTTCGCGGCGGTCGTCGGCCTTATCGCCTTATCGATGTACCTGACCGTAGCCGGGTCGGTGGAATCCTCCGCCTTGGGCACGATAACGCGGGACATGGCGCTTGCCGCCCGCGACTTCGAGATTTGGCTTTCGGGCAAGACCAGCGCCCTCGAGACGCTCCGCCTGAGCGTGCTGCGCTTCAAAGGCCAGCCTGAGCTTATACGGCTATTACTCGAAGACGCGAGCGCGGCCGATCATGACCTTTCCTGGATATACTATGGCGGCGCCGGCAAGGATACGGAGGATTGGCAGGTCGTGGCTCCGGGCTTTATACGAAGCGGAGACGCGTATTTCCTCGACGGCACGGGCCGAACGCCGGAACGCGGCTATGACTGGACCAGCAGGCCATGGTACCGTCAATCGACCACCTATCACGACCCCGTTATCGTCTCTACGTACAAAAATCTTATAGGCGGCGAAACCGTCGTATCCATCACCCTCGCCTGCAAAGATAGCGAGGGTAAGCTCCTCGGCGTGCTGGGCGCGGACGTGCTGCTCGCCCGCCTTACCACCGTGGTATCGATGCGGAGCTTCACCCATAATTCCCGTACCTATCTTGTGGACCGGGAGGGCGGCCTCGTCACGCAGGAGGACCGCATGAGCGAGGTGCCGCTCCTGCCCGGCCTTAACGTATTCGCCGAAGGCTCGCCTTTGCAAGGCATGCGCGGCCTTATGAATTCGGTAGAGCGCACGTCGGGGCTCCTGCACGGCAAGGGCATATACTACGCTTCCTCCAAGGTGCCGCGCACCAATTGGCTCATCGTAAGCATCGGCCCCATAGCCGACGTAGCCAGCGCGGTGTTTTCCTTTTATCGTAGCCTCGCCGTCATTTCGCTCTTCGCCTTTATGGCCGCCGTGCTCTTCGCCATATTAGAGTCGCGCTTTATATCCAAGCCCATAGAGGCGCTCAAGCAGGGAGCGCTCGCCATGGCGGCCGGCAATCTCGACTATCGCGTACGCATAGAGAGCGACGACGAGTTCGGCGAGCTGTCGAGCTTCTTTAACCACGTGGCCATAAACCTAAAAACCGATATGGACCGCATGGAAGAACAGCGAGCCGAAATAGAGCGCTATTCACAGACCTTGGAGCGCACGGTAGCCGAGCGCACGCGCAAACTCAACGAGGCCAATGCCCTGCTGCGCCTGCGCAACGACCAAATGGAAGAGGAAGTGCAGATGGCAGCGGCGGTACAGCGCAAGATCGTGCCCAGCGAGGCCGAATTGCCCTGCAGCCCGGCCCTGAGCTTCGGCGCGCGTTACCAGGCCATGGCCAATGTGGGCGGCGACCTCTACGACGCCGTGGATCTTGGGGGCGGGCGCTATGCCTTCGTCATAGGCGATGTGTCGGGACACGGCATACCGGCGGCGCTCATTGCCGCTATGGCCAAGGTGAGCTTCCGTTCGCATGCCCTGCGCGGCTGGGAACCCGACGCCATATTGTCCGAAGTAAACCGGGAACTTTGCGAGCTCATAGGCGGCGAGACCTATTTCGTATCGGCCTTCATAGCCATCCTGGATATTTGCGACGGAAGCGTAAGCTACTCCAACGCCGGACATCCGCCGGCCCTCCTACGGCGCGCGGACGGCCGCATAGAGGAGCTTTCGCTTGATGAGGGCCAACTCTTAGGCATAAGCGAAGATTTCCCGCTTGCCCAGGGCAAGTCCGCCATGGCCCCCGGCGACCGCCTCGTGCTCTATACCGACGGCATCATAGAAGCGCGCTCGGCGCAGGGCTCGTTCTACGACCTTTCGCGCCTCATGCGCTTCCTGGCCGAACGCGGCGAAGGCAGCCCCGCCGGCTTCGTAGGCCAGGTGCTCGACGACGTAAGCGATTTTTCGGCGGGCGTCCAGCAATCCGACGACCGCGCCTTGCTCATCATAGGCTTCGAGCGCTACGTGCTCGATTGCCCGGGTCGCGTCATGGACGCCGCGGACCAGATACATAGCGCCGAGCTCATGACCGACGCCGGCTCCGTACGCGAGGCCGCCGCCGCCCTCGAAGAGCTCAGGCGCCGTCGCCCCGACGACCCCCGCGTCATGAACGCCCTGGCGTCCGTGCGCTTAAAGCTCGGCGACGCCGCGGGCGCCGAGCGCATACTGAACACCGCCGTGCGCCTTGCCCCCGACGTCCCCCTCTACGCGGAAAACCTCGCGCAGGTACTCAGGGCAAAAGAAGCATGATTTTCGCTTAACTTGTGCTATAATCGACGCACACTAAAACTCAGGGGTCGACGTGAGCGAACAAACTAAAAAGGCCGCGGCCATAATGGACGCCCTGGACACGGTTATCTTGGGTAAGCGCGGGGCTATCGAAAAGCTCCTGGCCTGCTTCCTAGCAGGCGGGCACGCCCTCATAGAAGACTTGCCCGGCGTGGGAAAGACCACCCTGGCCAAGGCTTTGGCCAGGGTGCTAGGCCTGGAATTCGGGCGCATTCAGTGCACGCCCGACCTTATGCCTTCCGACGTGACGGGCAACCTGGTGCTCGACAGGGCAACGGGCTCGTTATCGTTCAGGCCCGGTCCCGTGTTCAAGAACCTGCTCCTGGCGGACGAGATAAACAGGACTTCGCCCAAGACCCAGTCGAGCCTGCTTGAGGCCATGGAAGAGCGTCAGGTAACCGTAGACGACCGTAGCTACGCCCTGCCCCGCCCCTTCATGGTCATCGCCACCCAGAATCCCGTGGAATTCCAGGGCACCTTTCCCCTGCCCGAGGCACAGCTCGACCGCTTCATGATGCGCCTCTCCCTAGGCTATCCCGAGCCCGGCGCGGAGCTTAATATCGCCGCGGACCGCCACGCGTCGCCTGAGGACCTTGCCCCTATAGGCGATGAGGCAGCCATAGCCGCGCTCTTCGCCGCCGTCGGCTCCGTGGCATTAAGCGATGAAGTGCTGGGCTACGCGGTGGGCATATGCGCGGCCACGAGGAAAGACGAGCGGCTCATACTAGGCGCGAGCCCGCGCGCGAGCAGGGACCTAGCCAGAGCGGCTCGGGCGCTCGCCTTACTGCGCGGCAGGGATTACGCGCTGCCTGACGATATCAAGGAACTGGCGCCGGACCTGCTCTGCCATAGGCTGGTGAGCTCCGCGGAGGCCCGCATGGAAGGCAAAGGCGCCGCGGCCATACTCGGCGATATAGTGCGGCGCGCTTATGTACCCGCTGTCGGCCAGGCAAGCTCCTAAGAGGCGTTTTGCCCTGCTCGCCGCCCTTCTCTTCATGGCGGCGTCCTTAGCGGGGGGCAAGGCGCTTTGGTTCCTCTCCTACGCCATGCTCGCGTCCCTGCTCGTCAGCCTAAGCCACGGCCTGCTCGGCCTGTTGGCGCTGCGGGGCGCTATTCGCGCCCCAAGCGCCGGCATAGCGGCCGGCGATGAGCTCACGCTCTCGTACGAACTTAAGAATTCTTCCCCCCTGGGCTTTCCCACTATAGAATTTTTCGAGGGCGGGGGCTTTACCCGCGGCGAAAAGCGTAGCGTGCTTTTGAGCATGGAGCCGCGCGCCACGAAGCGCTGGGAGGCGCGGGTACGCTTCGAACGCCGGGGCAAGTACCGCTACGGCGAAGCCGAGCTCGTCATTCGGGATATCTATGGCCTCAGCGCCGTGCGCAAGCGCCTGCGCTCGCCGCTGGCTATTACCGTGTACCCCCGGGTGGTTCCGCTCGAGCGCCTACGTCCGGAAGGGCTGCGGCGGCTCGGCGAGCTGCTCGTGGGCGATCCCTTCGCCAGGGATCTCTCGGAGGTATCGTCGCTGCGCGCTTATCAGGACGGCGACCCCCTTCATTATCTGCATTGGCGCCTCTCCGCCCGAGGCGAGGAAGCGCTCGTTAAGCAGTTCGCCCGAAGGGGAGACGTGAGCATAGACCTGGTATTGGATAGCGAAGCCGCCCATTATGCCGCCGATACCGACGGCCGCCTGGCCGACCTCGGCGCGGAGGCCGCTATATCCCTCGCGGACTACCTCCTTGCCCGAGGAGCGCGCTGCCGGCTCTTTCTTTCGGCGGGCACGCGTAGGCTTAGCGTGGAAGGCGCTAGCTCCTCGGCTCTTCCCTCATTTATGGAAGCCCTCGCGGACTATGATCCAGGCGACGCCGAGGGCTCGTCCTCTAGCGCCCTGGCCTCGAGCCGCGCGCGATCGGACAATAGGGCGAGCATCGTATTGATTGGCCCGACGCCAAGCCGCGCCGCGGCGCTCGCCTTGCTGCAGCTCAAGCTGCAGGGGCGCCGCGCCGCGTTCGTGCACCTTGGCAGGCCTACGCCTTCCGCGCATCGCGTCGAAGCCGAAGGTTACCTAGCCGCGCTGAAGGCCGAAGGCATAGCCATCATTGGGCTTGACGAACGCAAGGAGCTGGGCCATGCCCTCAGCGAAGTACGCTAAGGCCCCGCGGGGCTTAAGCGGGCGCGGGGCCTTTTTTATTTACTTCCTTTCCAGCCTCTCCCTCGCCATATGCTTGAGCGAAGGGCTCCTAATTGGGCTAAACCCCTTGTTGGCCGGCATAAGCGCGGCTTTAGCCTACGGAGCGTTCTGGCTACTCTACCGCTATCGCTGGGCCGCTCTGGGCTTCCTCTCGGCCGCGGCCCTGGCAATGGCTTACCTGTATGCCTTCCAGCGCACGATGGTATCGGCTCTGGGGAACGAAGCCTTGGCTATGGGCAAAAACCTCTGGCGATACACGCAAGGGCAGGAAGCGCTCGAATCGCGTTTCCTGAAAGCGTATTGGCTCTGCGCGAGCCTCGCCATCAATGCCTACGCTTTCGCCTTTATCGTTATCAGGCCGCGCATAGCGGCGCTCGCCCTTCCGTTCACCCTCCTCATAACGGCCTACTGGTTCGCCGGCGTGCCATCCGCCCTAGCCATGCTGGCGAGCCTGAGCTTCGCCCTCTGGTACTGGTATGGGGTATCCAAGGCTCCCAGTCCTTCATCGCTCGGGCTATGGGCGGCTAACGACGAGGGTCAAGGCTTGCGGCTATGGCGAAGAAGCGCCCGGCGTTCCGCGCTGCTCATCGTGCTCCTGGCGCTAAGCCTTCCCGCCCTTGAGCTGCATACGCTGCTCGAAGGACGCTTCGGCAGGCTTTTTAGCGCCATACCGGGCAGCGAGAAGCTCATCGAAGCCTATGGATCCTCGCGCTCGGGCGGCGCGGCGCGTAGCTTCAGCTTCAGCGACACGGGTTTCCAAGGCGACGCGGAGCGCTTAGGCGGCCCCGTGCGCCTCGTCGACACCCCGGTATACCGGGTAGAAGGCCCCCTGCCCCTCTATCTGCGCGGCAGCGTTAAGGCGCGCTATGAGGGTTCCGCGTGGAGGGCAGCCTCGCTCGCGCCGCGGGCGCGCAAATCGGGTTCGCCGCTCTTCGATGGAGCGGAAGGCAAGGCTGATTTCGTCGTGCGCATACGGGCGCTGAGCTCGAGCTACCGCACCATTTTCAACCCATATCGCGCGCTCATCGTGGCCAGCCCGTACTACGATTCCTTTACGATGGACGAGGACGGCAACATGCAGTTCCCCGATGGCGTCTTTAGGAACGAGTATTACGAGTTGGCTGTCTCCTCGGCGGGAAACCCCGGACTCGCCCCCGAGGGCCTTGATCAAGAAAGCCTGCGTCGATACCTCGAGCTGCCCAGCGGCGTGCCTGGTCGCGTGCGCGAACTGGCTAAGGCCGTGGCTCAGGCCGGGGATACTTCAGCCTTAGCGCAAGCGCTGAGCCTGCGCGACTACCTTCGCGCTAGCTATGGCTACAGCCTCGATGCCCGCTCCGCCCCGGAGGGCAGGGACTTCGTTGACTTCTTTCTGTTCGATGAGAAAAAAGGCTATTGCAGCTATCACGCGAGCGCCTTGGCCGTTATGCTTCGCGCCATAGGCATTCCGAGCCGCTACGTGGAAGGCTACATCGCGCAGCGGGCGGAGGAAGACGGAAGCGCTATCGTTAAGCAGCGTGACGCCCATTCCTGGGTAGAAGCCTATATCGCGCCCTATGGCTGGGTAACGCTCGAAGCCACGCCGGCCTATCCCCCGCCCGACCCTTTAAAGCCCTGGCCGAGCGGCTCCGCCGGCTATTCGCCTCCTCAGGCAGATGGCGGCCTCGAGCGCGGCGGGCAGCTCAACGCGGACCGCGTCAGGCGCTATGTATCGCAAGCGCTCAAGGCGCTATTGCTGACGCTCTCGATGGCCCTCGCTCTATCTATCATCCTTGTCCTTCCGGCCCGCGCCCTCCATAGCGCACGCAAACGAGCGCGGCTAGAACGCGGGCTCAGGCTTTTAAGCCCCGAACGCCGCTATTGCAGCCTCTACCTCTACGCGCTCGAGCTCATGGCGCTATCGGGGCACGGCATAGCGCGGGGTGAAACCGCCCGGGAATACGCGGCCCGCGTTAAGGCCCGCTTTTACCTTGAGGATGCGCCGTTCACTCTCCTGAGCGAGCGCTTCGAGGCGGCGCGTTACGGGGGCCACCCGATAGACGCGGATTCGGAAAACCGCCTACTGCTCTTTACCGGCTATGTGGAACGCCTGCTCCGCGCGCGGATCGGCAGCGTACGCTACTTCTGGGCGCGCTTCATCCTTGCCAAGCCCTTGCCGCGGCCTTAGCGCTCTTTTCCTTGCATAGCCGACAATCAATGCTTATTATGAACCCTGGTATAGCAATCGCTTAATGCATGGAAGGAGCGTTACTATGGCGGCGAAATTCGAAGTGTACACGGACAAGGCGGGGAAATACCGTTTCCGACTTAAGGCGGGAAACGGCCAGGTGATCGCGACGAGCGAAGCCTACGAAGCCAAGGATTCCTGCATGAACGGCGTAGAAAGCGTCAAGAAGAACGCGGCGAACGCCGACGTGGTCGAGGTAAAAGCCTGAAGCTGCTCCGGGCGGCGGCGGCGGAAACATCCGCGCCGCCCATTTTCTACTCCCGGCCCGACCACGGCCGCGACCGGCCCATACTGGGCGCCATATTCGGCCAGGATAAGACCCTCATGGTAGACGCGGGCGCTTCGCCTGCCCACGCGAATGAATTCCTCGAGGCGTTGCGGGCGGAGAAGGGCTTAGCGCCATCCTGGATGCCGGACTTCGCCGTTCTCAGCCATTGGCATTGGGACCACAGTTTTGGCCTCTCCGCCTTGGGCAGGCCCTGCTTCGCCCATGCGCGCTGCGCGGCTCGCCTTGGCGCTATGCAGAGCCTGTCCTGGAGCGATAGCGCTCTTGAGGAGCGGGTAAGCTCAGGCGCGGAAATACGGTTCTGCGCGGACATGATAGCCGCCGAGTAT
>JBFZES010000031.1:0-18040 GCA_041306725.1 Spirochaetaceae bacterium
TCCGCCCAATCAAGGAGGGCGGGCAGGCTCTCGGGCGCCCAGCCTGGCTCCTCGCGAAGGAAGCGGCGCATGAAGCGCTCATACACTGGCTTAGGGACTAAGGGCCTGAGCCGCGCGTCGCCCAAGGCCGCCTCTATGGCGCGGTCGCCGGCGGAGGCTGGCGAGCCGGCTGTGGCGTGCGGGCCGGCGGAAGCTGCCGCGCCGAGGCCCGAAGACGGGCCAAGCCGCGAAGCCGCCGCGAAGCCGGACTGCCCCGCGCGCAGTTCGTCGCCCTCGTACAGATAGCGATTGGTCTCGGCCCAGCCGGAGCCTTCGGCGAAGGGGCTCGGCACTATGCTGGTAAACGCGTCGACGCTTACGCTCCCGTCGCCGAGCCCGCGGCAGAGCTCGCCTAAGCGCTCAAGGTCGAAGCGCTCGTAGAGCATGCTCTTCCAGCTTTCCTTGACGATGGGAAAATCCTCAAAGCCGCGAACCCGCTCGAACAGGCGCTTGGCGCGGAGCCGCGTTATCCAGAGCGGGCTGCGTTTGCGGAAGCCCGAGCGCGGCAGCAGCAGGGCCCTGCCCGCGTTTTCCCTGAAAGCCGCCCCGAAGGCCCCGCTGGACTCTAGGCCCGAGCGCAGGCCGTCCATGAGCGCTGCCGGCCGGCCCAGGCCCGCCAAGGAGCGCTCCACGACGGCGCGCGCTTCGCCCAGGTCGGACAGTGGTATGAGCAGGTAGACGGAATCGTCGTTGGCCAGCCGCTCTATGCCCAGGCCCAGCTCGTCCGCCACGAGGGCCGAGAGCGCTATGCTCAAGGGCTCGTTTACCGATAGGCCGCGCAGGGTGTGGATAAAGGCCACGACGGAGTCCTGTCGCTTGTCGGGGTCGCGGTGCAATTCCAGGGCTATGGACGAGGGCGATGGCAGGCGCGCGTCTTTCTGGGCGCGCTTCTGCGCCGCAAGGAAGCCCTCCAGGGCCTCGGCCGCCTCGGCGCCGAAGGCAAGCTCCGCGCGTAGGCGCGCGCCAAGGGCGGCAGGGTCCCGCTGCGCATGCTCGCAGAGCTCGAGCATGCGCCTGGCCACGCAGCGGCCGCGCGAAGCCTTTTCCGCCTTCCAGAAGGGCATGAAGTCGGCTTCGCGGCCAAGGGGCGTGACCTCTACGGCCTCATCGCCTATGCTCGTAATGCGCCAGGCTTGGGCGCCAAGGGAGAAGCTGTTGCCCACGCGCCGCTCGAACACGAATTCCTCGTCGAGCTCGCCTATCTTGGCCCCGTTGCCGGCAAGCCGCAGGGTATAGTAGCCGCGGTCGGGTATGGAGCCGCCCGCGCCATAGAGCAGCATGGCCGCGCCTTCGCGGGCATGAAGGAGTCCGTCGTCCTCGTCTGAGTATATGCGCGCGGAGAGCTCCTTTACCCGCGCGTCGGCGTAGCGGCCGGCGAGCATGGCGATGACCGCGTCGAAATCCGCGCGGGCAAGGGCCGCGTAGGGCGAGAAGGAAAGCAGGTCCTCGTAGAGCGCGTCCGGGCCGCGCGGCTCGAAGAGCAGCATGGACAGGACTATCTGCGCCAGCATGTCGAGGGGAGCATCCGGCTGCGCCAGCTCGTCCACTTCCTTATCGAACACCGCGCCGCAGATCGCGGCCGCCTGCAGCGCGTCCATGCCGTGGAAGGGATACAAAAGGCCTCGGCTGCTCTGCCCCACGCCGTGCCCGGAACGGCCGAGCCTCTGCAGAGCCTGGTCCGCCCGGGAAGGCGAACCGGCTAGGGCGACGAGGCCTATGGAGCCTATGTCTATGCCCAGCTCGAGCGAGCTCGTGGCGACGACGCAGGGCAGGCTGCCCTCCTTAAGCCGGTTTTCCACGGCCCTGCGCACGTCCTTGGACAGCGAGCCGTGGTGGGCCCAGGCGCTGCCCTCCCCCGCCTCCTCGTTGAGCATGGCCGCAAGGCGCTCGGCCCTGCGCCTGGAATCGGCGAAGGCCAATACGCCCTTCTCGGCGCGCATGCGCCGGGCCAAGTCGCGCACGACGGCGGCGTAGCGCGAGGGCGCTTCGTCGGGCCCGCCGCCAGCGCGCGCGCTGCGCAGGGCTAGAGGGGCGGAAGGCCAGAGCACTTCGAGCTCATAGCGCTTTGCCGCGGGGGGCGCTACCACGCTTATGGCCCGCTCCTCGTAGCGCGCCGCGCCGTCCGTTTCGCGGACCAGGCGGCGCCCGGCTAGGAATCGGGCGGCCGGCTCGAAGCTTTTAAGCGTGGCGGATAGCCCTATGCGCTGGAATTCCCCCGATAGCAGGCTGAGACGCCCGAGCGAGGAAGCCAGGCTCGTGCCCCGCTTGGAGCCAAGGAGCGCGTGGATCTCGTCCACGATTACCAGGCGCAGGCCCGAGAGCAGGGCTAGGCCGCTTTGGGAGGAAAGGAGTATGAAAAGGCTCTCCGGCGTCGTGCACAGTATTGAAGGGGGGTCGCTCAGCATGCGCCGGCGCTCCGCCTGCGGGGTATCCCCCGAGCGGGTGGCCACGCGCACGCGCGGGAAAGGCTCGCCATGCGCGGAAAAATACGCCCCAAGCTCGCGCAGCGGCTCCACCAGGTTCCGCCTGATATCCTCGTTCAAGGCCTTAAGCGGCGATACGTAGAGCAGGGATACGCCCCGGACGGGGAGCTGCCCGCTGGCGTAGCGGGAGAGCGCGTCGAGAAAGGCGGTGAGCGTCTTGCCCGACCCGGTGGGGGCGCAGGCCAGCACATGGCCGCCCCCGGCTATGCGGGGCCAGGCTTCCTCCTGCACGGGGGTGGCCGCCCCGTAGCGCTCCTCGAACCAGGCGCGCACGAGGGGATGGAAGCTGTCGGGCAGGGCGAATTTCATGCGACCGGCTCTCCTTGACGCTCCGGGCCTGGCGCGAGCGCGGCCGCCCCGGCGCATGGGGGCTAAGCGCCCCGTATCGCGGCTTTAGGCGCGGCCCTGCGCAGCAGCGCCAGGAGCTCGCCCATGGCCGCCGGCTCATACGCGCCCGCGTCCTTTGCCCATACGGGATCAAGCACCGCGCCCGGCCTATAAGGCTGCAGCCAAATCCTATCCCGGCTTTCGAGATAGGGCAAGACGGCCTTGGCGTCCTCGGGCCCGAATATGCCGGGGGCGCAGGTAATCCTGAACTCGTAGGCGCAGCCTAAGCCCCGAATGACGCGCAGGCTACGAGCCGCGGCCGCGCCGAGTCCCGCGGCGTCGCCTTCGTCGGCGCCGTCATCGGCGGCGGCTAGCCGCCCGTAACGGCCGAAGGAGCGCTTAATATCCATGGCTATAAAATCGGCGTTAACCGGGGCGATGGCCTGTGGCAGGGTACCGTTGGTATCCAGCTTAATAGCGTAGCCTAAGGAGCGCGCCTGATCGGCCATCGCGGGCAATTGCGGGTGCAGGCAGGGTTCGCCTCCAGAAAGCACGAGGCCGGATATGAGGCCGCGGCGGCGCTCCAGGTGACTGAGTATTTGGGGCCATGCGATGAGATCGGCCTTGTCGGGCTCGAGCACGAGCCCGGCGTTGTGGCAGTAGGGACAGCGCAGATTGCAGCCGGGCAGGAAGGCCACCGCAGCCACCCTGCCCGGGAAGTCTATGAGGCTGGTCTTAAGCAGGCCCGCCCGAGGCGCGGTCCTATCGGTAAGCGCTATGCGTAGCTCGCTTCCGCGACGGGCGCTATGTGGGCCATGAGCTGGGAGCGCGTATAGCCGCGCGCCACTTCCTCGCCGTCCGCGTCCAGGAGCACGACGGTGGGCGTCGCCATCACCTCGTAGGCGCGCGCCAGGTCCGGCCCCTCGTCGCTGTCCACGTCCACTACCTGCCCCAGGAGCCTCGTGCCCGCCATGTACTCCCGCACGGGAGGGCATTGATGGCAGCTCGGCCTGGTGAACAGGATATAGGATACCGGGCGGGCCGCCGCCGCCGCCGCCCCATGCCGGGCTCGCGCCGCGTCCGCCTTCGGCGCGGGAGCTTCCCCGGCGGCGTCCTGGGGAGCATTCCAGAGCGGCGCTTGGGGAAAGCTGTATTCCTTGCGCCTGCCGAACTCTTCCCGCTTGCCCGCGTTCCAATTGCGCACCGACCGGTAGTAGCCCACGATGCGGCTGTACACCTCGGTCGGCGTTCCCTGCACCGACAGAAGCTGCCCTTTGAGCTCGGCCAGCCTGGCCTCGCCCGCCCCCCGTACGTCCATAGTTCCCCTCCCAGAGTTCACCGTAGCAAAAATTTTACTTATGCCGGAGCCTGTCATGAGCCGGCCAGTTCTTTTTCCAAAATAGCTATTTCCTCGCGTATGCGCGCTTCCTTCTCGGCCTTGCATTTAGGGCAGTTAAAGTGCTCGCCCGATATGTAGCCGTGCACGGGGCATACCGAGAAGGTAGGCGACACCGTATAATAGGGTATGCGGTAACGGCTGGACACCGCGCGTACCAAGTCCCGCAGAGCCCGCCAGTCGTCCACGGCCTCGCCTAAGAACATATGGAAGACCGTGCCGCCCGTATAGCGGCTCTGCAGCGATTCCTGATGGTCGAGGGCGTCGAACAGGTCCTCGGTATAGTCGGCGGGCAGCTGGGTGGAATTCGTGTAGTAGGGCTCGTCCGTGCCCGCGGTAATGATCTCCGGGTAATGCGTCTTGTCGTGCTTGGCCAGCCGGTAGGACGTGCTCTCCGCCGGCGTTGCCTCGAGGTTGAAGAGCTCGCCCGTATCTTCCTGGTAATCCGCCATGCGCTTGCGCAGGTGGTCGAGCAGCTCCTCGGCGAAGGCCTTGCCCTCCGGATCGGCTATGCTCTTGCCCATGAAATTGAGGGAGCATTCGTTCATGCCCACGAGGCCGATAGTATTGAAGTGGCTGTCGAAGTTCTTGAGGTAGCGCTTGGTGTAGGGGAAAAGCCCGCCTTCAAGGAGGCGCGAGCACACCTTGCGCTTTATGGACAGGCTCTTGGCGGCCAGGTCGCAGAGGCGGTCCAGGCGCCGGTAGAATTCGCCCTTGCCCTGCGACAGGTAGCCCAGGCGCGGCAGGTTGAGGGTCACGACGCCTATGGACCCGGTAAGCTCGTCCGAGCCGAAGAGCCCGCCGCCGCGCTTGCGGAGCTCGCGCTTATCGAGCTGCAGCCTGCAGCACATGGAGCGCACGTCGCCGGGGTCCAGGTCAGAATTGATAAAGTTCTGGAAATACGGCGTGCCGTACTTGGCCGTCATCTCGAAGAGCAGCTGCGCGTTGGGGCTGTCCCAATCGAAATCCTTGGTAAGGTTGTAGGTGGGTATGGGGTACTGAAAGCCCCTGCCGTCGGCGTCGCCGCCGAGCATGAGCTCTATGAACACGCGGTTGATCATGTCCATTTCCGGCTGGCAGTCGCCGTAGCTGAACGCCTGCTCCGCCGCGCCTACCACGGCCGGCCGGTCTTTAAGGTCCGGGGGGCAGGTCCAGTCCAGCGTAATATTGGTAAAAGGCGCCTGGCTGCCCCAGCGGCTGGGCGTGTTCACGCCGAAGAGGAAGGACTGTATGCATTGGCGCACGTCCTCCTCGCTCATGGCGTCAAGCTTGACGAAGGGGGCTATATAGGTATCGAAGCTGGAGAAGGCCTGGGCGCCGGCCCACTCGTTCTGCAGTATCCCTAAGAAGTTGACCATCTGCTGCACCAGGGTGGACAGGTGCTTGGCCGGCGCGCTCGTGATCTTGTCGGGCACGCCGCCTAAGCCCTCGGCTATGAGCTGCCGCAGCGACCAGCCCGCGCAGTAGCCGGAGAACATGGACAGGTCGTGTATATGGAAGTCCGCGTTGCGGTGGGCCTGGGCTATGTCCTGCCCGTATATGTTCTTAAGCCAGTAATTGGCCGTTACCGAGCCCGAGTTGTGCAGTATGAGGCCGCCTAGGCTGTAATTGACGTTGGCGTTCTCTTTGACGCGCCAGTCCACCTGGGCCAGGTAGCCGTCCATGGTGCTATTTATGTCGAGCATGAGGCGCTGGGCGTCCCGCACGGCCTCGCGCCTGGCGCGGTAGAGTATGTAGGCGCGCGCCACCTCGGCCTCTTTGGCCTCGATGAGCGTGAGCTCCACGATATCCTGAATCTCCTCGATCGCGGGTATGGAATTCTGGTGGCGGCCCGCCATGAGGAGGGCGAGCCTCGATTCCACCTCGGCGCTTATACGCTCCACCTTTTCGCGGTCGGATACGCCATTGACGGCCATGAAGGCCTTATCCAGGGCCCTGCTTATGCGCTCACGGTCGTACGGCTCAATGGAACCCGAGCGCTTGGCCACATAGCGGCCGGAGCCCTCGTCGGAACCCAGGAAATTGCGCCACTCGGGAAACACGTCCTGATTGCCGGCCATAGCCTAGTCTCCCTCCCGCGCCGTCTCAAGGCTCTCTATCTCATGGATGAATTCGTCCATGGACTCGAACTTGCGATACACGCTGGCGAAGCGTATGTACGCCACCTTGTCCAAGTCGTAGAGCATATGCAGGGTCATCTCGCCCAAGGCCGACGAGGGCACCTCGTTCACGCCCTTGCCCACCATGGCCGCCTCATCCTCTATCTCGTTAAGGATGTTCTCGATGGTCATCTGGGAAACGGGACGTTTTTCAAGGGCCCGCTGTATGCCGCGCTCGAGCTTGGCCCGGTCGTAGGGTTCCCGCCTATTGTCGCGCTTGACGACCATGAGGGGTTTTTCTTCTATGCGTTCGTAGCTGGTGAATCGAAACCCGCAGGACAGGCACTCCCGCCTGCGGCGTATGCTCTCTCCATTTGCCAGGGTACGCGAATCGATTACCCTATCGTCCATAGACAGGCAGTGGGGGCATCTCATGTATTAAATCCTCCAGGAAACAAAAAAAAACGCGGGCGGAGCTCAAGCTTGGTACAATTCTTGCTATGCTAACTATACAAGCTCTTGTAGCTCATATATGAACGCCATACAGGATATAGTACCGTTTTGGCTTGCTGTCAATATAAAAAGAGAAAAACCGGCCATTTGCCATGAAGCCTCCGGTCGCCGGCCAAAGGCGGCCATATAAATCGTTTGCCTTTTATCGAAAAGAGGGAGAAATTATAGGATAGGCACCGCAACAAACCGGAGGTAAAGTACATGGCATTTTCCGACAACATCAAGCAATTCGTAGAGCAGGGCATGAGCGCGTCCAAGGATATACTGTCCAAGGTGGGCGACAAAGCCCAGCAGTGGGGAGAGCTCGGCGTCCTAAAAATGGAGGTGCTCCAGCTCCGTAATCAGGCCCAGAAGCTTACCGCCAAACTAGGCGCGGAAGTATACGAAGTGCTCGTCGAGAAGGGGCAGCTGACCGTATCCAAGGACTCTCCGGCCATACGCGATACCCTTTCCCGCATTCAGGAGCTCGAAAGCGCCATCGTCGCGAAGGAGGCCCTGTTTCGCCAAAAAGGCGGCAAGACCGAGGATCTCAAGGACGACTGATAGCGATGAATAAGGCGCGAAGAGCGTCTGGCCAAGCTTAGTTCCTAGAACCTTGCTTAGTTCCTCGAAGCTTGTGTTTAGTTACACGAAGCTGGTGCATCAGCGTCTGGTCACACTAGGTATTGTGCCTCCGCTTGCAGGCCCGGCACCGCCTAATGGTGCGTGAGCCTCCAAACACAAGCTTCGGGGAACTAGGTTTTGCGCACCCGCGCTATATAGAGGGGGCCGGCGCCTTGAGCCCTATCAGGGGCGTAAAACAGGCCGAACGCGCTCCGTTCCGCCTCCCCCGCCCCGAGCCCGCCCTCGTCGTCCAGGGCATCCAAAGCAACCTTATCCCCATACTTCTTAAAGAGCCTCGCAAGTGGCCCGTCGTTCTCGGCGGGCGAGAGCGCGCAGGTGGCGTACACGAGAGAGCCGCCGTCGGCGAGCAAGAGGAAGCAGCTGGACAGGAGCGACCACTGGCGCTGCGCGAGGAATTTTACCCGCGCGGGGCTCCACTCTTCCAGAGCCTTGCGGCTCGCCAGCACATGGCGCTCGCTGGAGCAGGGCGCGTCCAGCAGTATAGCCCGAAAGCGCCCGCGCTCGCTCTGCCTTGCCCCCGCGGCGGCCGCGTCGAAGCCCGATACCGTTACGCGGCCGCGAAGGGCGGCGGGCAGGTGCGCGTCCAGCACGTCAGAGAGCCGCCTGCGCCGCTCGCTGGACAGCTCGTTGGCCAGTATGGTAGTTCCTTCGGGTAGCCTGCTCGCCAGCACGAGAGTCTTGCCCCCGGGAGCGGCGCAGGCGTCCAGGACGAGCCCGGCATCGGGCAGGCGCAGCGCGCGGGCGGCGGCTACCGAGGCGGCGTCGAGGCGGTAGGGCGCGGCAAGTCCCTCGCCATAGTCGACGGACGCGCCGGGCTGGCCAAGGGCTTCCCGCAGGGCCGGCCAGCGCTGGCCATAAAGCGCGTTAAAATACTCGTCGAATTCCTTGACGCCCATGCTGTTTCTCCCTTCGGGCATTATCACGATAGCCGGGCTTTGCTACAATACGCCCATGATCAAAGCCATAATTTTCGATTTGGACGGCACCCTCGTCGACACCCTGGAGGACATCGCCCTCTTCATGAACGGCATACTCAAGGAGCGCGGCTGGCCCGAGCATCCCGTGGAGGCCTATAGGCGCATGGTGGGCAGGGGCTTTACCAGGCTCATAGAGGCGGTAATCCCCGCCGACGCCGACTTCAATTTCGGCGAATTCCACGACTATTGCTTTGCCCTGTACAAAGACCTTGGCGCGGGCCAATCCACGCCCTATCCCGGCGCTCGCGCAGCCCTCGCGGAACTCAGCGCGCGCGGGGCCGCGCTGGGCATACTGTCCAATAAGCCCGACGATATCGTGCGGCAGGTAGCCGCCGTCCTGTTTCCCGACATACGCTTCGGCTTCGTGCGGGGAGGCCTTCCCGGGAAGCCGCTCAAGCCCGATCCCTCTAGCGCCCTCGAGGGAGCCGCCGCCTTGGGCGCTTTGCCGCATGAATGCGCCTTCGTGGGCGATTCGGATATCGATATGCTTACGGCCAAGGCCGCGGGCATGCTTCCCGTGGGCGCTTCCTGGGGCTTCCGGGGCGAGGAAGAGCTCTGGGAGGCAGGAGCCTTGCGCATGCTGGGAAGCATGGCCGAACTGTTGCCCCTCTACGATCGGGAACGGTAACGCGCCAGCGCGGGGGCGGCGGCGCGGCCTAAGCCGTACCGTCCTTAAAAAAAGCGCGCGCCGCTCTTTTGCTCGAAGGCCTAAAACCGTTATACTCAAGCGAGGCGCCGCCGCGCGGATGCCCACGCAGAAGCCGCTATGGAGGATAGGTCATGAACGCCAACGATATATTAGCCCGTGCCCGCGATTACCTTGCCAAGGAGAGCGACGCCGCCTTCAGGGGCGAAGTAGAGAAGCTCATAGCCGCCAACGACCTTAAAGAGCTTGAAGACCGCTTCTATCGCGACCTTGAGTTCGGCACCGGAGGCCTTCGCGGCGTCATTGGCGGCGGCTACAACCGCATGAATTCCTATGTAGTGCGCCGCGCCACCCAGGGCATGTGCGACTACATCAAAGCCAACACCGGTGGCAAAGCGCTCTCCGCCTGCATAGCGTACGATTCGCGTCACTATTCCGACGCCTTTGCCCTGGACGCGGCGCTCATATTCGCGGCCAACGGCATAAAGGCTTACCTCTTTAGCGCCTTGCGACCAACGCCCGAGCTTTCCTATGCCATACGCATGCTCAAGGCAGACACGGGCGTCGTCGTGACGGCCAGCCATAATCCGCCAAGCTACAACGGCTATAAGGCCTATTGGAACGACGGCGCCCAGGTTATAGCGCCTCACGACGAGGGCATCATAGAGCGCGTAAACGCCGTAAGCGCGATTAAATACCTGCCCAAGGAGGAAGCCCTCGCCAAAGGCCTCCTTAAGATAATCGATAAGGAAGTCGACGAGCCCTACGTAGCCATGATAAAGGGCAGGCTCTTCCGACCCGCCCTGTTTAAGGAGCTGGCCAGGGACGTCAAGATAGTATACACCCCCCTCCACGGCACCGGCGCCCTGCATTTCGAGCGGGTCATGGGCGACCTAGGGCTTTCGGTGGCCACGGTGCCCGAGCAGCGGGAACCGGACGGCGACTTTCCCACGGTGGCCTTTCCCAACCCCGAAGAGGCCGCGGCCCTCAAGATGGCCCTTGAGCTGGGCAAAAAGCTTAAGGCCGACGTGGTTATGGCCACCGACCCCGACGCCGACCGCCTGGGCATAGCCGTGCCCGACGGCTCGGGCGACTACGCGCTCATTAGCGGCAATCAGCTGGGAGCCTTGCAGCTCGATTATATCCTCCTATCCCTTAAGGAATTCAGCCGCATGCCTAAGCGCCCGGCCGCGATACGCAGCATCGTTACCACCGAGCTCCAAAGCCGCATAGCGGCCGCCTATGGAGCGGAGTCCTACGAATGCCTTACCGGCTTTAAATGGATAGCCGCCGAGATGAGCCGCTTCGAGAAGGAAGGCCTGGATTTCGTGTACGCCACGGAAGAGAGCTACGGCTACCTGGTGGAAACCGAAGTGCGCGACAAGGACGGCATAAGCGCCGCGGCCATGACCGCAGAAATGACCCTTTACTGGCTCAGCTAGGGCAAATGCCTCCTTGAGCGCCTCGATGAGCTGTATATCGAGGATGGCTATCACGAAGAGCGCGGCATCAACTAGTATTTCGAATGAGCCTCGGGCATGGATATCATGCGCGGCATCATGGGCGCGTATCGAAAAGAACAGCCCGCAAGCCTGGGCGGGGTTAGGGTGGCGCGCGTGCGCGACATAAAGACCGGCCTTGCCTGGGATAGCGCGAATGCCGCGGGCGCCAAGAAGATCGCCCTTCCGGCAAGCGACGTCATCCAGTGGTACCTTGAGGACGGCACCATGGTAACCGTGCGGCCCAGCGGCACCGAGCCAAAGATAAAGTTCTACATACTGGCCCGCACCCTCGTAGGATCTGGCGGCCTCGCGGCGGCCAAGGCCGAGAGCGCGCGCAAGGTGCGCGCTATAGAGGCGGACATACGAAAGGCTATCTCTTGAACAATTATTCCCGGGGAAGCTACCGGCAGCCGCGCGACGAGCGCATGGGCGATGCCGACAAGGATGCCCTCCATGGCCTGCTCGGCCGCGCGAGCTTCGTGGCCTTCGACTTCGAGACCACGGGCTTGGAGGCGCAGAAAGAGCGCATCGTGGAAATAGGCGCGGTGCGCTTCGCCATGCGCGAGCGCGATGGGGAGTGGGAGCTGAGCGCGGGGGAAGAATACGCCAGCCTCATTAATCCCGGCCGCCCCATACCGGGGCAGGCCAGCGCCATACATGGCATATCGGACCTCGACGTATCCTTCTCGCCGAGCTTTAAGGAAGCGGCGCCGGGTTTTCTGGCGTTCTTAGGCGATAGCGTGCTGGTGGCCCATAACGCTCCCTTTGACCTTGCCTTCCTTGCCGCGGAGTGCGAACGCGCGGGCTTACCGCTTCCGCCCAACGCCGCCTACGACACCAAGCTGCTAGCCAAGACCGCGGTGCCCCACCTGCCCAGCTATTCGCTCAAGGCGCTCGCGGCGTCCTTTGGCATAGCCCAGAAGGAGGCGCATCGCGGCGCCGATGACGCGCGCGTATGCATGGAGCTCTTCGCGCGCTGCGTACGCTTGATTTTCCGCTAATTCTCTGAAATATACCGACATAATCGTCGATTTCGACAATTATGTCGGTATAATCTTTTAATAACAGCATCCAAGCGCCCGGCGCTTCCGTTTCATTTAAAAATGGTATGCTCGTAATTCTATTTACCAAATACACTTAATAATTATGTAAAATTACATATTTACTCAGCGATTTATGCATTTTAGGCACGCTTCTTGCCGATATATCCTATACGGGATGCTGCGCTTTTTCGCGTCCCCATAGATAAATGTTAGTTATAAACAGCGCCGCGTGCCATCCTTTTGGGTGGCTTTGATTCGCCGTATGACCGTGGAGGTTACCATGAGCAAGCAGAGTAGCACTAAGTCCGCGCCCAAGCGCGCCATAAGGCTCATTGTATTCGCGGCTCTCGCGCTTAGCGTAAGCACCTGCAAGGGTCCCCTCTTCGGCCTCGGCGGCGCCGTAGACCTGGACGCGCCGCGCTCCATGAGCGTCGTGCCCGGCCAGGGCGCCTTTAGGAACGGAACCATAAGCATAAGCGGCGTAGCCGAGGACGATTACGGCCTGGCCAGCGCCGAAGTGCGCATACTGGACCGCGGCAGCGGCGCTATCATTAATAGCTATACAGCAGCCGTAAGCGGCAATACCTGGACCACCGGCGCTGTAGTCAACACCGCGGCCGTTCCCGATGGGCTCTATACGGTAGCCGTCATCCTCAAGGACGCCCGCGGCAACAGCTCCGAAGACCGCATCCTCATAGGCTTTGATAACCGCGCTCCCACCGTGCTTATAGAAGAGCCGCTGGACTTAAGCCTCCAGTACAACGGCAATATATTTATAGCAGGACAAGCCTATGACGGCATGTCCAATATATCCGAGGTCAGCGTGGCTATTTACCGCGCCGGCGAGAGCTCCCCGATTTTCCAAAAAGAATCAAGCACGGTACCAAAGTGGAGCGTCGTCTTTGACGCGTCCAATCCGGCGTACGGGCTCGGGCTTTCAGAGAACCTCGTCTTAAGCGTAAGCGCCACCGATGAGGGCGGCAATAGCAATGAATGGCAGTATGAGTACCTCGCCCTATTCGAAGCGAACGACGACGGGCAGCTTACCGCCTCGCAGCTGGATCAGCTGGACGCCCTTCAAGACGCGGGGGCGACTATAGGCGACCTCTCTCCATCTCTTACGAAAGGCCTGCTCGTATCACTGCGCAAGGACGCCTTGGATGGCAACGCGATAACGCCGACCGTGCTCAAAGTGGACGTCGACAGCGACAAGCCCGTGTTCACCTTCGTCACTCCCGGATCCGGCTCCACGAGCGCCCTCGCCGCGGAACGATTCGCGGGCGGCACTAAGGCTAACGGCACGGTCAAGGACGACGACCTTAACACGGCAGCCATGGAGGTCAATTACCGCTACGCCCTCGATCCCGCGCCCATCAGTTCCGCCTCGTGGAACAGCGCTACCGTAGAAGGGACGGGCTATGAGCAGCGCTGGAGCTTCATCATGCCCGGAGCCAACGGCCTTTACAGAATGCAACTGCAGGCTTTTGACGATGCCGGAGCGGAAGCCGTATCAATTGAACATTATATAATCATCGACGACGGCAGGCCTCTTGTCACCCTTTCCACCGACGAGCCTACGAGGCTCTATTACGGCAGGGACCAGTCCGTCCTGGTTTCCGGCACAGCCGACCGCGACGGCGTGGGCAACTTTATAGAGGACGTAGAGATTTCCGTAGGCAGCAATCCCTGGACCGATGTGACGGGCCTTATAGGCTTGGGCACGAGCAACGTCACCTGGCCTGGGCATTCCTTATCCTTAGCCGGGCTAACCGGCGGCTCGACGCAAATCCGCGTGCGGGCGCGAGACAATGGCGGCGTATGGGGCCAGAGCGAAGTGCTCATAATCATGGACGTCGACGACCCCATCATTACGATAGCGCCTCCGGGCGCGAACCTTAACGGCAGCGTAAACCTCCGCGGCTCGGTCGAGGATGGCGCAACGGACGCATTCATAACCGTAATGGACAGGGTAGAGGCTAAAGTGGACGGCGGCGCATACGCGCCTATAACGGGCACCTATTCCTGGCTCTGGGCCTATAATACGCAGGGTATAGCCGATGGCGCCCACACGCTCTGGGTACGGGCGTTTGACAAGGCCGGCAACATGGACGAAAGCAGCCAGGGCTTCACCGTTAGCCAGGCTAGCGACAAGCCCGGCTTGGCCATCAACAATCTTAGCGCAGGCATGGTCATAGGCGGCAGCTTCGTCGTATCGGGCACGGCTTCCGACGACGATGGCATAGCGGCAGACGATGACGGCATACAAGTCTTCATTGAACATGAGACCAGCCCAGGCACCTGGGCCGTATACCAAGCCTGGACCGACCTGACGAGCCGAAGCGGCCCTCAAACCAGCCACTCTATGACCTACGCCCTGCCCGGCCTGCCCAGCGGCAGCTACCGCCTCAGCCTCCGGGCGCGGGATCTGAACTCCAGTTTCGCCCACTACGGCTCCGCAGTACTGCCTCAGGCCAATTACTGGAGCATGAGCGCGAGCCCCCTCGGTTTCGAGGTGGACAACGACGTACCGGTGGTTAACCAGGCCTCGATCAGCCCGGCCACCGGCAGCTACGTGAACAGCGGCTTCACCCTGAGCGGCGACGTCAGCGAAGACCAAAGCCTGGCTTCCGTGCGAATTTTCGTCAATGGCACGGACAGGGGCACGGCTACCATAAGCGGGGCCGCGCCTAACTACGGCTTCAGCGCGGCCTTAGACCAGGCATGGCTAGATGGCGCGGGCGGCGCTAATTCCATACGCATAGACGCCACGGACAACTCCGCGCCGGCGAAGACCGGCTCCTCCACCATTCAGATAATCTTCGACGACCAGGCTCCTTCGGCGAGCTTCCTCAGCCCCGCGTCGGGCTCCATGGTGAACGGGATCATTACGATTAACGGCCTGGCTAACGACAACAACCAGGTAAGCGCCCTCTACTATGCCGTGCGCGATAGCCTGGCCGGCTTGCCCGCCTATCCGGCCGCTTATACCCTGCTCGTAGACCAGAAGTACTCGTTTAATTTTACGATTAACACGGCTCTTTTAGACGATGAGACCGCGTATACCGTATATGTGGTGGCTCTAGACGCCGCGGGCAATCATACCGGCTTGGCTCCACAGCCGCTTCCGCTCATGATCAGCCAAAACTCAGACCGGCCTATAGTAAAATTAAGCAACATACGAACGGACGGAACTACGGTGCTCAAGATGGTGAACACCGTGTTCGGCAGCGTCAATGACGACGACGGCAGCATAATAAAATTCGAGATCAGCGAAAACGGCACCGATTGGGCCGAAATGCTCTTAAGCGGCGGCACCTTCAGTTACGACGCCTCCGCCGTAGACGGCGCTAAGTCCATATACTTCAGGGTCACCGATGCCAAGGGCACCGTATTCAGCACCAGCGCGGCGACGAGCATAGAGAAACCTAGGATAGAGACCAATCCCGCGGAGCTGCCCGCCGCGTACGTCGATGGGCCGGTAGCCTTCCAGGTGGACACCGCCCCTCCCGAGATAAACCCCTCGATTATGGCGGACCGTACCGCTCTCTTTGATTTCTCGGATGAAGTGGCCTTGGCCACGAATATGCCCTTCGGGGGCAATTCCGCGCTCTTCAGGCTGCGGGCACAGGCCAGCGACTCCACTGGCATAGCGGGCTTGAGTTTCAGCGTGCCGGGCGCCCCAGGCAGCCCCTACGCGGCCATACTCGACGCCGGATACTACCGCACGCCGACTATAGACATTAGCGGCGTAGCGGACGGACCCCTGGTTATCACCATAGAGGCCACGGATAATTCAGGGCTTAAGACTAGCCTCACGCGCACCGTTATCATTGACAATAGCGCCCCCACCGTAAGCTTTACCAACCCGCGCAGCCTCATAGACGTGGTAAACGGCAATATAGAGGTAAAGGGCCTGGCCAGCGACGGCGGCTCGGGGCTCAGCTCCGTGCACTATAAAGTCGGCTACGACCACGCCGCCCAGAGCTGGCAGAGCGTAGGCGGCAGCCTCTTCAGCTGGCAGGTGGACTTCAAGGACGCCAACCGCATAGACATCTACGCTAATCCCACGGATGGCAGCGACGATAACCTTGACGATATATGGCAGGTGCCCGTGCTCATACGCGCTGAAGACAACGCGGGCAACGTATATATATCCACCGTGACGGACTATATACTCCTCGTCGACCCCTCCGGGGACAAGCCTAAGGCCCTCATCATCTACCCCGACCCCGCGTCGATCAACCGCACGCTCGGCGGCAATATACGCATCTTCGGCTCCGCTGAAGACGACGACGGCGTGCAGGCGGTATACATGCAGGTGGACGTAAACGGCGACGGCCTCTTCGACGCGACGGACGTGGCGTCCAATGGCGTGGACTGGTTTAATGGCGGCGAAGGCCAGAGCGTAAGCGGCACCGTGAGCTGGAACAGGACGATAAACGCCGACCAGGAATTCGACCCGCCCGGCGCGGGAACCCGTACCATATACTTCCGCGTTCGGGCCCGCGACATATACGGCCTGGACGGCGCCTGGAGCCTTGCCCAGCGCATAGACGTGGACAAAAACGTGCCCAAGATAGGCTCCGGCGTGCCGTTAAGCTTGAAGCAAGGCGGCGCGGAGCTCAGCTACGTGGCCGATACCTGGCTCAAAGGCTCGTGGAGCCTCGTGGGCAGCGTAGAGGACGAGAGCGGCATAGATTCTATAACGATCAGCGGCGACATAAACGGCTCCCTTGCTGCCAATCCCGCCTGGTTCACCAATTTGGGCGGCGACAACTACCGCTTCGAAATACCGCTTACCACGGTGGCTTCGGCAGGGCGCGTAAGCTTCACCATCACCGCCCTGGACAAGAGCACGCCCCAGCTGCAGACCTCCCTGTCCCTAAGCGTGCAAGCGGACAATCAAGCGCCAACGCTGAATGCCTATACCGGAGCCCTGCCCATAGTGCAGAGCAACCTCGCCTACACCCTCGCCTCTAGCCTCAATGAGTCCGGCAGCGGCTTCGGCAAGGTAGCCTTTTATTTCGTGCGCAGGGACCGCCTAGGCAATACGGCCAACGACCGCGTATACATGCCCATGACGGGCAACAGCTTCAGCGCGCTGAGCGGCCTGAGCCTCCAGGATGGCCTCTACTACCTGGCCGGCTCCGGCGCCTCGCGGCCGGATGAATATACGCTCGTGGACGCCGACCTCATCGGCAACGTCAACGTCCGGGTGGGCGGCCTCGTGCGCATAGCCGGGCTTGACCGCGAGATAGTCACCTGGAACGGCGCTTCGGGCGCGCTCAGCTGGGCCGACGAAGTGGATACGGGCGTTACGGATTACCAGATAGCCTATGCCCAGGTGGTGGACAACCAGACCGTGGAAACCCCCGTCTATGTAGGCGGCGTGCTCACCAATATCATTAACGATGACGGCGACGGCATGGTGGAGAGCGTGGAACGCTCGGGCGGCCTCTACTCCTGGACCGCCTCCATAGACTCCCGCAATATACCCGACGGCCCCATCGAACTCCATTGGGTAAGCTTCGACAAAGCCGGCAACTACCTAGCCAGCTCGCTTACGAGCTCCATAGCCAATAACAGGCCGCTCCTGGCCGCCCTTACCCTGGGCACCGACCTGGACGGCGATGGCGGCGTTTCCGCCGCCGAGCAGGTGCCTGCCTACAGCGCGCTGGACGCGGAAGGCAATGAGCAAGCTATCGCCACCATCGCCTCGAGCGCATTCACCGCCAAGGGCAAAACGACGGCGGACATAGACGTCGTAGGCGGCAACGGCCAGCTTTTCTACGAGCTTACCGTGGGCGGCGCGGATATACACGGAGGCTTGCAGAACCTCCGCAGCGACGGCATATCGCCCATAGAAACGGTAGAGATCCTCGAAGCGCAGCTCCTGGCCATGGGAGAAGGAGCCCGCAGCCTCGTCTTTACCCTATGGGATAGCACCGAAGAGTCGCTGCCTGGCAGCACCAGCCTCTCGGCGGAGCTCACCGCGCCGATTACCGTGCGGCTCATCGATACGGTTATCCCGAAGGTCGCCATCAATCCCTTCTTCTGGAACGCTGCGGACGACAATAGCCTCTATGGCGACAGCAAGCTGAATGGCCATATCGAGCTGACGGGAGTCATAGACGGCACGGACCCTGACCTGTCGGGCCAAGCGAGCATACGCGGCACCGCCTATGACGACCAACGGCTTACCAGCCTATGGATGGCCATAGACGGGTTCGTGTTCATCGGCGCAGGGGCTAACGGCACGCAGTTCGACACCGATGGGGACGGCGCGCTTGAAACGCTTTCCCGCAGCTACTACCGCCTAGCAAGCTTCGGCGCAGGAACATGGACCGGCACGGATCGCTGGGCCACGGACGGCTGGAAATTCGCGGTTACC
>JBFZES010000032.1:0-3581 GCA_041306725.1 Spirochaetaceae bacterium
ATTTGCTATAGATGGCGCGTTCATGCGTGGCCATCGAGAGCGTTCCAGGCGCTCAAGGAGCAAGCCATGGAAATTCGAGACGCGCAGCCGCTAAGTCCCGTACAAACGCCCCCGACGCCCGCCAGCGAGCCGGCGCGGCCAGCGGAGGCCGAAACGCCTAGCGATGCTCCGGCGCCGTCCGAGCCCCCTCCCCTGCCTAACAGTAGCGCTACCATCCTCGACTTATACGCATAAAAAAAAGCGGGAAGCGCTAATACAGCGATTCCCGCGTCCCTGCGCGTAATGAGCGATGCCGGGCTCGAACCGGCCACCTTCAGCTCCGGAGGCTGACGCTCTATCCATATGAGCTAATCGCTCGCGTCGCAGGCATAGTAGTCTTATGAGCACCCCCTGTCAATACGAAGCCATTTTCGCTAGGATTAGGCTATGCTTCCCACTATTTTATTGGCGAGCGCATCGCCGCGCCGCCGCGAATCGCTCTGCGCGCTGGGCTTTACCCTGTACGCGGAGGCGATGGACATCGACGAGAGCGTGGCCGACGAGCTGCCCGTGCGCGAACGCGTACAGCGACTCGCCCAGCTTAAAGCCGCTGCCGCCCACGCTAAGCCATGGTCGGGAAACGGAGCCAAGCCGCGCTGGATACTCGCCGCGGATACCCTAGTAAGCCTTAATGGCCAGGCGTTCGCCAAGGCGGAAGACCGCAATGCGGCGCGCCACATGCTGGAAGCCCTGGCGGGAAAGACGCACCAGGTGTATTCCGGCCTGGCCTTGATCGACGGCGATACGGGCGCCGTCCATTCCATCGTATCGTCCACGGACGTGCGCTTCGCCCCCTTGAGCGGCCGCGAAATCGAGGGCTACCTGGATACCGGCGAGTGGCGCGGCGTGGCCGGCGCGTACCGCATCCAGGAGCGCGCCTCCTTTTTCGTGGAGCGCGTTGAAGGCTCCTTCTCCGGGGTCGTGGGCTTGCCACTGAGGGAATTTTATGTCATCCTAGGCCAAGCAGCGTATCCGCTTTAAGGCGGAAGCGGCCGAGGCGCTTTGCGCCTCAATTTTCCGTAGCCAATCGTCAAGGCTTTATATAGGCTCTTGCAAACCGGTTATGAGAACAAGCGAAGGGGGTCTCGCGATAGCGGGACCACAATGGAGGAACACGTGGCAGTAGTCACCATGAAGAGCCTCCTGGAGTCCGGAGTACATTTCGGCCACCAGGTAAAGCGCTGGGATCCGCGCATGAAGAAATTCATATTCGCGGAACGCAACGGCATCCACATCATCGATCTGCAGAAGACGATACAGTCCATCAAGGAAGCCTACGAGGTAGTGCGCAAGACCGTGGCCTCAGGCAAGCCGGTACTGTTCGTCGGCACCAAGAAGCAGGCCCAGCAGGCCATACAAAAAGAAGCCGAACGCTGCGAGATGTTCTTCGTGAACAACCGCTGGCTCGGCGGCATGCTTACCAACTTCGCCACCGTGCGCAAGTCCATCGAGCGCCTTATAAAGCTTGAGAAGGAAGACTTCTCCAGCCTTACCAAAAAGGAACAGGCCCAGCTCCAGAAGGAGAAGGCCAAGCTCGACAAGAACCTCTGCGGCATCAAGGGCATGAACAAGCTGCCCGGCATCATTTTCATCATCGATACCCGCAAAGAAGGCATAGCGGTAGCCGAAGCCCGCCGCCTAGGCATACCCATAGTGGCCGTCGTGGATACCAACTGCAATCCCGAGGGCATAGACTACCCCATCCCCGGCAACGACGACGCCATACGCTCCATTTCCCTCTTTACCCAGATCATAGCCAACGCCGTGGTCGAGGCCGAGAGCGAGACCGGGCTCAAGATCATAGAGACCCTCCAGGAAGAGGAGCAGGAAGAGGCCGCGCAGGCCGCTGCCGCCGAATCCTCCGCCGAGGACGAGGAAGTGGAAGTCGATCCCAGCACCTACGTGGCCGATGCCAAGGTAGAGGCCGAAGAGACTCCCGCCGAGGAGCCCGTCATCGAGGAAGACAAGTTCTACACGAAATAAGGAGTAGCTCCGTGGATATTAAGGCATCCGATATAAAAGTCCTGCGCGAGAAGACCGGCGCGGGCATGATGGACTGCAAGAAGGCTCTCGTGGAGGCCGGAGGCGATCCGGTCAAGGCCGAAAAAGTCCTTAAAGAGTGGGGCTTAGCCGGCGTAGAGAAACGCTCAGGCCGGGCAACCAACGAGGGCCGCATCTTCATAGCCGAAGGTGCTAACGCCATCGCCATGGTTGAGATAGCCTGCGAGACCGATTTCGTCGCGCGCAACGATGATTTTATAGCCTATGGCGACAAGATGGCCAAGATTTGCCTTGAGAAGGCGTACGGCAAGCCCGTGCCCGAACTCGAGGAGATGGTCAAGGATATTGCCAGCGTGATTAAGGAGAACATAAGCCTTAAGCGCGTCGTTTATGCCAAGGCCGCCGCCAACGAGAACCTCCACTACTACATGCACGGCGAGGGCAAAATCGGCGTCATCGTGCGCAGCGTGAGCGACAAGGCCGATAGCTTCAAGAAGGCCGAGCTAAACGGCTTCATCCATGACGTGGCCCTGCACATAGCGGCCTTCCGCCCCATGTTCCTCGATCAGTCCAAGATAAGCGCGGACTGGATAAAGGAGCAGGAGGAGATCTTCCAGAAGCAGGTCGAAGGCGACGAGAAGATGAAGGGCAAGCCCGCCAACGTCATACAGGGCATACTCAAGGGCAAGCTTCAGAAGCTCATGAGCGAGATTTGCCTTATGGACCAGGGCTTCGTCAAAGACGAAAAGCAGAAGGTATCCGCCGTCATGGCTTCCATAGCCAAGGCCGCGGGCGCTTCGTTTGCCGTCACCGAATACATATACGTACGCGTGGGCGAGAACTAAGCGACTTTTTCTTTAGCGCCCGGGGGCGACGAGTTCCCGGGCGCTCATTTTAAGGCGGGAGGATAGACCATGAACGACGTGAAGCAAGCCTGCGAGGAGCGTATGAAGAAGACGCTCGCAGCCCTCAAAGACGAGTTCGCCGGTATACGCACCGGCAGGGCATCCCCCGCGATACTGGACAAGCTACGGGTGGACTACTACGGCCAAAAGAGCCCCATAAGCCAGGTAGCCAATATATCGGTGCCCGAAGCCAGGCTCATCGTCGTTCAGCCCTGGGACCGCGCCCTTATCACCGAGATTGAGCGGGCCATACTCAAGTCGGAACTGGGTCTCAATCCCTCCAACGACGGCAAGGTCATACGCATATCGATACCGCCCCTTACCGAGGAACGCCGCAAAAAGCTCGTGAAAAGCGCCAAAGAAAGCGCCGAGCAGTCCCGTGTAGGCTTACGCAATATACGCCGCGACGGCATTGAGGACCTGAAGAAATCCAAGGACTCCGGCACGCCGGAGGACGAGGTAAAGAAAGCCGAAGATGAGCTCCAAAAGCTCACCGACTCGTACGTATCCCAGATCAACAAGGTGTTGGAAGAGAAAGAGAAGGAGATCCTGGAGGTCTAGTCCCATGGCCCTTCCCGCTATGGCTAATCCGCCCGTTCATATAGGCCTCATCATGGACGGCAACGGCCGCTGGGC
>JBFZES010000033.1:0-6217 GCA_041306725.1 Spirochaetaceae bacterium
ACGCCGTCGCGGCCATCGTATCCGGTTCAATACGGCCCGGCGACGTGGTCGTCATACGCTATGAAGGCCCGCGCGGGGGCCCGGGCATGAAGGAAATGCTTTCGCCCACCGCGGCCCTCGCCGGGCGCGGATTGGACAGGCAGGTGGCCATGATTACCGACGGCCGTTTTTCAGGGGCCACCCGCGGCGCCTGCATAGGGCACATATCGCCGGAGGCGGCCCGTGGCGGCCCCCTTGCCCTGGTACGGGAAGGCGATCTCATACGCATAGACATAGACGGCCACAGCCTTGAGCTTGCCGTGGCGCCTGAGGAGCTCGCGGCGCGCAAGGCCGCCTTCGTCGCGCCGGAACCTAAAGAGCGCACAGGCTACCTCGCCCGCTACGCGAGGAGTGTAGGCTCGGCGGCCGGCGGCGCCGTGCACGAAGGAGGACAGGCATGAACTACAGCGGAGCCCGCATACTGGTCGAATGCCTCGCGGAGCAGGGCGTGGACAGCGTTTTCGGCTACCCCGGCGGCTCGGTCATAGCGATATACGACGAACTGCATAAACACGCCGACCGCATCAAGCATTATCTGACCGCCCACGAACAAGGCGCGGCCCATGCCGCTGACGGCTACGCGCGTGCCACCGGCAGGCCCGGCGTGGTCATAGCGACGAGCGGCCCCGGCGCCACGAACCTCGTCACCGGCATAGCCACGGCCTATATGGACTCGGTGCCCATGGTGGCCATCACCGGCAACGTGCCGGTGAGCCTCCTTGGCAAGGACAGCTTCCAGGAAGTGGACATAGCGGGCATAACCATGCCCATTACCAAGCATGGCTTTATAGTAAAGGACGTGAAGGATCTTGCCCGCTGCCTGCGCAGCGCCTTCGCCATAGCCACGACGGGCAGGCAGGGCCCCGTGCTCGTCGACATACCCAAGGACGTGACGATGGCTCTATGCGCGTGGGAGCCGCAGAGCCAGGCGGAGCGCGCCGCGGCCCGCGCCGTCTTGGAGGCGCGCTGGCAGCCGCCCATACCCGAAACCGAACTTGCGGAAGCCGCCGCCATGATCAACGCTTCGCGCAGGCCGCTTTTGTACGCAGGCGGCGGCATAATATCCGCCGGGGCATCCCCGGAGCTCAAGGAGCTGGCCGAACGCCTTAAAGCGCCGGTAGCCCTGAGCCTCATGGGGCATGGCGCCTTTCCATCGGCTCATCCCCTGTGCACGGGGCTCATAGGCATGCACGGAGCCAAGGCTTCCAACATGGCCGCCTCTAAGGCCGACCTCATCATAGCCTTGGGCACCAGGTTCTCAGACCGCGTGGTAAGCAATGTATCGAGCTTCGCCCACGGCGCCGGCGTGCTGCACATAGACATAGACCCCGCCGAGATAAACAAGAACATACAGAGCGGCCGCGCGCTTAAGGGCGATATCAAGGCCATACTAAAGGCCCTCGTGCCCCTGGTTATGGCCCGCGACTCGTCCGACTGGAACGGCGATATAGACGCCTGGAAAAAAATACGGCCATCCTCCCATCACGCGGACAAGGCCCTGCATCCGCGTTTTATTATGGAAGAAATACACGCGGGCGTGCCCTCTGACGCGATCATCACGACGGAAGTGGGGCAGCATCAGATGTGGACCGCCCAGTTCTACCCCTTCTCCAGCCCCCGCAGCTTTCTCAGTTCGGGCGGCTTAGGCACCATGGGCTTCGGCACCGGGGCGGCCATGGGCGCTCAGGTGGCCCACCCCGGCCGCCAGGTCGTGCATATAGCCGGGGACGGCAGCTTCAGGATGAACTGCGCCGAGTTGGCCACGATAGCGCATTACGACTTGCCCATACTCATTATCGTCATGAACAACGGCACGCTGGGCATGGTTCGCCAATGGCAAAGCATGTTCTTCGACGGCAGGCACGCGGCCACTACCCTGAATCGGCCCCCCGATTTCGTAAAGCTGGCGGACGCCTTCGGCGTAGAGGCCTGGCGGGCGGCGGACGCCTCGTCGTTCAAGGCCGCGCTCGCTAAGGCCCTTGAAAGCCGCCGGCCCTGCCTTATCGAGTGCGCCATAGACATAGACGAGTCGGTACTGCCCATGGTCCCCTCGGGCAAACCCATAGAGGAGCAGATATTGGAGCCGTAAGGGCGCTTAGAGCGGGAAGCTGAGCGCAAAAGACCAGGCGCCGTCCCGCTCCAGCGCCGCCGTTCCGCCCAGCTCCTCGCTCAGGGCCCGTATAAGCTTCATGCCCAAGCCGCTCGCATCGTCGAAGTCCCGCCGCGAAGGCGGGCCTGAGCCATCGTCCGAGTACCGCAGGCTTACCAAGCCAGCCTCTTCTCCGGCGGCCAGCCGTATAACGCCCGCGGCCCCGTCCTTGAACGCGTGCTTCATGGAATTGGCGATAAGCTCGTTGATGATGATGCCTAAAGACGACAATCGCGCGTAGCTGAGCGTAAGGTCGGCGATGAGCAGCTCTTTTTTCACGCGCTGGGCGGCGGGATAGATGCCTAGCATCTTATCGATGAGCGGGGGCAGGAATTCCCGCAGGGACTGGCTTTTGCCCGAGCCGGGCTGGTAGAGCAGCCGGTACAGCTCCATCATGCCCTGCACGCGGTCGGCGGCTTCGCTGAGCACCGCGCCGGGGTCGCGGCCGTCGCGCATGCGAGCCTGCATGGACAAGAGGCTTTGTATGGTCATCATGTTATTCTTGACGCGGTGGTGCGTTTCCAGAAGCAAGAGCTCCTTTTCGCGGAGCAGCGATTTTATGCGCTCCTCGGCGTGGGCGCGATCGCTTATATCCTGGAGGCAGAGCAGCACGCGGCGATTTGGGCCGCCGTCTATGGCGGCCGTGGACGCGAGCAGGGTGGTGTCTCTACGATTAGCGCCACGGATGAATACGGTTTTATACTCGACCCCCTGATGCGTGGCGCCGCTGCGCATCGTGTCCTCTAGGGCTTCATTAAGGGCGCAGGCAGGGCAGCTCTGCCCAAAGCCGCAGCCGCGGGGGTCGTCGAGCGCGTTTATGCAGCCGAATACGCCGCAGGCCCGGCCATGCCGCAGCTCCTCTTCCGGTATGCCGGTAAAGGCCACGAAGGCCGGGTTGGCGTAGAGCACGCGCTGCCCCTCGTCCAGCACGCTTATCATAACCGGCGTGGCGGTATAGACGGCCTTGAGCTCGGCGCGGTCCCGCTCCAGTTCGGCAAGCGCGCGCGTGCGCTGATCGACGCTGGCGATCATATGGGCAAACACGGTGAGGAGGCCACGCTCGCCTTCCGAGAAAGCGCGCGGCCGTTTCACCGAATCGAAACCCACGCAGCCGACGCAGTCCTGGCCGCGCATAAGGGGCACGGTAAGGAGGCTCCGTATGCCTTGATCCTCCAACAGCGCGCGAAATGCGCCTTTGGGCAGGGCTTGCACATCCTCAAGATAATGGGCCCTGCCTTTGCGATGCTCCCTTACGCCATCGTCAATAAGGGATAAAGGCAAATTTTGCAGCTGGCTTATCTCCGGCTCTATGCCTACGGCGCACCATTCATGGCTGTTATCGGCTATGCCCAGCTCAAAATTATAGTCGAATATATACGCTCGATCGGCCCCCACGCATCGCGCCATCTGAGCCAGGGAATCCTGGACCGCAGCCTCCGTTGCCTTTGGAGGCAGGTTTATATAGATGGAGGCCAGCTCAACGAGGAGGCTTTGCATACGGGTCTGCGCCTCAAGGGACTTTTCCGCGCGCCTTAAGCCGCTTAAATCCCTGATCACCACATGCACCCGGCCAAGGTCCTTCTCGTAGCCGGATATCAGCTCTACGTTGAGCATATAATGGCGCGCGTCGCCATTGCCGCTCTCGTAGGATATCTCGCGCTCGAAGGATCGCCCGCCCTCGGCGAACGCGCAGAGTTCGTCGGCAAAAAGCTCTTGAGCCTCGTCATCGAGGAACTCGCGCAGGGTCATGGCCCTATTCCCGCGTTCCTTAAGGCCCACCGAACGCAAGGCTTCTTTATTAAGGTCGACGATAGTTATGAGCTCGGACAGGCTGATGAGCTCTTCAGGGTGCGCATTTAGCCACGCGCGAAAATCATCGTGGCCGGCGGAGCGCAATTCGTCGAGCCGCCGCTTGAAAGCCGAGAAGTCCTCCACCCACACCGCGCCAACGTCGTGCTCGAAGAGGGAGCGGTAATGCTCCTCCCTGTCGCGCAGCTCCGCGCGCGCCTCAAAGAGCCTGAAGGCCATCTTAATGGAAGCTAAGAGCACGGTTTCGCCGGAATTCTTAACAATGTAGCCATAGGACGTGATGCCCTCGGTCTTATCCACGACTTCGCGCTCGGTATGAGACGATAAAAACGCCAGGGCTATGTCATGCCTAGACAGGATTATCTCGGCCGCCTGGGTTCCGTCCATGCCCGCGCCAAGGTTTATATCCATGAGGATGAGCTGGAGCTCCGCGCCGCTATCCGCCAGCGCGATAGCCTCTTCGCCCGAACGGGCGATCAAGACCTTATAGCCCTGACGCTCCAGCATGGCTTTTTCAGACAGGGCGATAAGGGCCTCGTCCTCCACCAGCAGTATAGTTTTTTGGCCTTGCATAGACATGGCTCAAGTGTAAGGCAGAGCGCGCGGCAAAACAAATCCGTTCGATTCTTCGTGAAAATCCGTCTGTTTTCCCGCCTGCGCCCTTGCGTTAAACATTAAATCGAGGTAATATTGAAAGCAATAGTTCATAGTTTCGTAAGTAATACGAAAGGTAATAGACATGAACGAGGCGTTATCCGATAGAGAGAGGCAGATACTCGCCTTCCTGGCCGAGGAAGGCACGCTTTCGGTTTCCAGGCTGTCAGACGCCTTAAGCGTGTCGGCCGTAACCATACGCGCCGATTTAAAGAACCTCGAGGGGCTCGGCTACCTTGAACGCACCCACGGCGGCGCTACGCCAAGCTTCCACACCAACGTACTCGAGCGCCTCAACGAACGATCGGCGGAAAAATCGCGCATAGCCAAGGCCGCCGCCGCCATGGTCAGGGACGGCGACCGCATCATGATAGAAGCCGGCACTACCACCGCCATGATCATGAAGCAGCTTTCGGGCAAACGGGACCTCCACATCGTTACCAACTCAACGCTGGTGCTTACCTGGGCACGGAGCCTGCCCTCCGTATCGCTTACCGTGGTAGGCGGCGAATACCGCAGGCTCACCGAATCGATGGTAGGCCCGCTGGCCCTCGACGCCATAGCCCGCTACAACGTGCGCCTCGCCTTCGTGGGCACCGACGGACTCTCCGTGGAGCGCGGCATGACCACGCACCTGGCCGAAGGCGCCGAGATAGTCAAGGCCATGGTGGCCAGGGCCGAGACTTCGGTATTGCTGGCCGATTCGTCAAAGTACGGCCGCTCAGGCTTCGTATCCGTCCTGCCGCTCTCGGGCGTGGACATCATGATACTGGACGACGGACTGACCGCCCTTGCGGCCGAAGAGCTGCGGGCGGCCTCCGTCGACCTACGACTGGTATAAGAGGAGTATAACTATGGCTAAGCTCGTGCCCATGCCCCGCCAGGGCAACACCGTGGAATCCTGCGTGCTCGTGGGCTGGCGCGTACGGGAAGGCGCGACTCTAAAAGCGCAGGATATCCTATGCGACGTGGAGACCGACAAGGCCGTATTCGAGCTGGCCGCCGGCTTCGACGGCACCGTGCTCAAACTGCTCGCCGCCGAAGGCGACGACGTGCCGGTGCTGCAGCCCATAGCGGTCATAGGCGAAGCGGGAGAAGACTGGCGCATCGCCGCAAATAGCGGCGGCGCTGCGTCCGCGGCGGCAGACGCTGGCGTATCGGCCCCCGCCGCCAAGGCCGCCCCGTCGATGAGCGCGCCAATGCCCGAAAGCGCCGCTAAGAACGAGGCACCGGGCGTCAGCCAAGCCGGCTTGTCGGCCGCGGGCATATCGCCGCGGGCGCGTGGCTTGGCCGCCAAGGAAGCCATACGCACGGATGAACTGGCAGGCAGCGGTCCCGGCGGCAGGATCATAGAGCGCGACGTGCGGGCCGCCGCCGAAGCGCGCGGCCCGCTCTCAGCCGCCGCCCGGTCCGCCGCCCAGGCGGGAGCAGCCCCCGTCGTCCCGCTTGAGGGCTCAGGCCCAGGCGGACGCATACGCCTGTCTGACCTTGAAGCGTCGGCGCGCTCTGGCGGGGCGCCCAAGGCCGCCCCGCTGCCCGACGAGTACGTCGATACGCCCATCAAGG
>JBFZES010000034.1:0-9290 GCA_041306725.1 Spirochaetaceae bacterium
AGGAGCCCCATGCTGTAGTTAGCCGACAGGCTACGGGGCTTAGAAGGGCACGAGCCGCCCCGGCAGATATTGAGGAGCGAACGCCATGCTTCGTTGGGACCTTATCGATATACGCGACG
Organism: Spirochaetaceae bacterium; assembly: GCA_041306725.1. Lineage (GTDB taxonomy): Bacteria > Spirochaetota > Spirochaetia > Treponematales > UBA12059 > UBA5200. Next base: position 120 of record JBFZES010000034.1, read on the forward strand.
GCTTCGAGCTTAGGCTCGAAGGCAAAACCCTCATACGCCACACGCGGGCCAAGCCCTGGCTGCGCTTGGGCAGAGGCACGGCCCAGTACAGCATGTTCCGCGGCAATTTTAAAAGCAGCGACCGCATCGAGCGCATGCCCGCCTTCTCCGACTTCAGCATAGAGCGTACGGCCGACGGGGCCCTGCTGCGCTTCTTCGCGCCTGGCGCCGCCGCGGCTAGCCGCGACGAGCTGCTCGTGCGCGTATACCTGGAACGAGGCGCGCGCCGCGGCCCCGAGGACGCCGACCGCGGCGCTCCGCCCGGCCTGCCCACGGAGGCGCTTCTGCCCGAAAGCCTCGTCGTGGAATTCGCGTCGCTGCCTTCCTGGGTAAACCGCTGCGTACTGAGCCTTACGGCCGCGCCAGGCGAGCATGCTTACGGCTGCGGCGAGCAATTCAGCCGCTTCGACCTGCGCGGCAAGCGCTTCCCGCTCTGGACCAGCGAACAGGGCGTAGGCCGCAATAAGCGCACCCGCGTCACCCGCCTCGCCGACAAGGCCGAAGGAGCCGGCGGCGACTATTGGTGGACCTTCTTTCCCCAGCCATCCTACGTAACGAGCAGGCGCCTGCGCGTGCACCTGGAAAGCGACGCCTGGTCCGAATTTGACTTCAGGCGCCGCTCGCGCATAGAACTCAGCTCGCGGCAGGCGCCTAAGCGCCTGGTATTCGGCAGCGCCCCGGACATGGCGAGCCTGGCCGCCGACAACGCGCGCTACTTCGGCCTGCAGCCCGAGCTGCCCGCCTGGATGCACGAAGGCGTCATTTTAGGCATACAGGGCGGCAGGGACGCCTGCCTCGCCAAGCTGGAGGCGGCGCAAAAGGCCGGCGTGCCCGTGGCGGCCATTTGGGCCCAGGACTGGGCGGGCGTACGGCATACGAGCTTCGGCAAGCGCCTGTCCTGGAACTGGATAGTCGACGACGGGCTGTATCCTGGCCTCAAGGAGCTATGCGCCGGCTTAAAGGAGCGCGGCGTGCGCTTCATGGGCTACGTCAACTGCTACTTCGCCTGCGACAAGCCTATCTTCGCGGAACTGGACGCCTTAGGCCTGCTCGTGAAGGATAAGGGCGGCGCGAGCTACCGCATGGACGCCGGCGAGTTCGACGCCGGCATACCCGACCTTACCAATCCGGCGGCGCGCTCCTGGTTCAAGGCGCTCATCAAGCGCAACCTGCTCGACCTGGGCATCATGGGCTGGATGGCGGATTTCGGCGAATACCTGCCCGCCGATTGCGTACTCTTCGACGGCACGCCCGCCGAGCTTGCCCACAACCTCTGGCCGGTGCTCTGGGCAAAGGTAAACTACGAAGCGCTTGAGGAAGCGGGCGCCTTCGAGGAGGCCAGCTACTTCATGCGGGCCGGCTACACGGGCAGCCAGCGCTGGTGCCCCCTCATGTGGGCGGGCGACCAGAACGTGGACTGGTCCAAGGACGACGGCCTGCCCTCGGTCATACCGGCGGCCCTCTCCCTGGCCATGCTGGGGCACGGCTACCACCATTCGGACCTGGGCGGCTACACCACCCTCTTCCACCTGAAGCGCAGCAAGGAACTATTCCTGCGTTGGGCCGAGCTGTCCGCCTTTACCATGGTCATGCGCAGCCATGAGGGCAATCGCCCCGCGACTAACTGGCAATTCGATTCCGATCAGGGAACCCTTGAAGGCCTGGCGCGCATGGGCCGGCTACGCGCGGCCATGGCTCCCTACTTTAAGGAGCTTGCCCGCTTCTGCTCGAGCCTAGGCGAGCCGACCCTGCGCCCGCTCTTCATGGCCGACGAGGGCGACGAGGCGCTCTGGCGCATACAGGATCAATTTATGGCGGGCAACGACCTAGTCGTGGCGCCCATATTGAAACCAGGCGCAACTTCGCGTCGTCTTCGCCTGCCCGCGGGCCGCTGGATACAGCTCTGGACCGGGGAGGAAGCCGAAGGCCGGCGCTGGCTGCGCGGGCGAGGGCCCTTAGGCCAGCCCCCCGCCTACTACCGCGCCGGCTCCTCTTGGGAAGCGCTGTTCAAGGAAGCGGCCAGGCAGGCGCGAGGCTAAGCCAATCGATAGTCGCAGGCTTTCCGCCTACACTCTGCTTAGAAGAAAGCGGAAGGCCTCGCGGCATAAAGGCGGCCATGATCAGCGGCCTTAACGAGAACGCGATGCGGCTCTATGCATCCTTCGGCAGATACCGCGCCATACGGCACTTAAAATATAGTAAGCCTACTCGTCCTTGAACATGGCCACGACCTCGGCCGGGCTGCGGCAGGAGGCCAGCGCGGCGCAAAAGGCTTTGGAGCGCGACATGCGGGCTATCTCGGCAAGGGCCTCGATGTGGGGGCCGGCCTGGTCGGGAGGCGCCAGGATCAAAAAAAGCAGGCGGGCGGGCTTGCCGTCCATCGACGCGAAGTCTATGCCATTAGGCGCTACGCCTATGGCTATGGTAAGGGCAGGCGCGGCCGGGGTCTTGCCATGCGGCACGGCTATGCCTTCTTCCAGGCCCGTGCTGCCCTTGGCTTCGCGCTCGAGCACCGCCTTGAGGGCCAGGGCCTGGTCCTGTATCCTGCCCGCCGCGGCGAGCGTAGCGACGAGCTCGCGTATAGCTTCTTCCTTGCCTTCGGCCTTCAATGGTGCCCGTATAACGGACTCTTCTATCAAATCGATCAGCGCCATAGCAGCCATCCTTATTCCAAGGCCTCGTAGAGGTCCCATATAGCGTCTTCGCCCTTCGCTATGAGCACGGGGCAGGCCACGCCACGCATGGCCCGTTCGGTTTCGTTGTAGAGCTCTTCTCGCCTGCTGCGTATCTGCGACAGCTCGCCTATGACGAGCAGGTCGACGCCCAATTCAGCCACCTTTGCCTTGATCTCGATGTGTACGGCGCCGCTCGACTTGTACGTCGTTACCGGCACGGCCTTTTGCCTGGCCAGCTCGCGTACGTGGTTCAGGTAGCGCTCGGCGTCGCCGTCCAAGTCATGCCGGTACTCGTCCTGCTCCGACTCAAGGAAGATGCGCGAGCGAACCAGCTCGGCCAGCGCCCGCGTATCCACCACGTAGAGGGCTATGAGCTCGGCGCCGAGCGACTTAGCCAGTACTATAGCGTATTGCGCCGCGCTTATCGACTGCTCCGACCCGTCCACGTACACCATGATCTTGCCTATCGGTCTGGTCATGCTTGCGGCACCTCCGGTTCCGTTCTTGAAAGCCTGTCTTTTACCCTCTTCATCAGCACGAACATATCGCGCTCGCTCTCTTCCAGCCTGTTCTGTATATAATGCAGCGATTCGGCCAATTCCGGTATGGCTATCTTCTCGAGCGCGTTGACTTTGCGTATAGTCTTGCGCACCTCGCTGGCCAGCCTGATTATGGACAGCTTGAGCTCGGCGAGGCGGCCCAAAAGCCCGAGGGCGTAGCGGAAGGCGGCCACGGCGCCGTCTATGCTTACGCTCGTGTCCAAGGGGCTATAATAAGGCCCGCCGTCCTCGAAAGCCGTTTCCACGACGGGCAGGGATACGCCCATGACCCGCCGCTGCTTGAGCCGTATGGATGAGCGCAGGTCTATGGCGCTGGCTAAGGAGCCCACCTTGAGCTTGCCCATGCCCAGCACCGCGTTCTCAAGCTCCGCGTAGGCCTTGGCCAGGGACGCGTCAACCTTGGCTTCGTACTCCACGGCCTGGTCCACCAGGGTAAGGAGCTCTACCACCAGGATGTTGCGCTTCTGGTCGAGGAGCTCGTGCCCCATCTTGGCGAACTTGAGCTCGTCGCGCAGCTTGATAAGGTTGGTCTTGGTGGGCGCGACTATCTTCATTCCTGGCGGTCTCCGTGGTAGTAGGCGTTGAGCTCTTCCTCGCTTACCCGGTGGAGCTCCTCGGCGGGCAGGAGCTTGAGCGCCTCCCAGCCCAGGTCCAAAGTCTGCTCTATGCCGCGGTCCTCGTCCTTGCCCTGGCTCACGAACTTGCGCTCGAAGAATTCGCCGAATTCCATGTACTGGTGGTCTAGAGGCGTGAGCTCCTCCTCGCCTATGACCGACGCGAGGTTGCGCACGTCCTTTACGTAGCTGTAGGCGGCGAAGAGCTGGCTGGCCAGGTGGGGGTGGTCCTCCCTGGTCATGCCCTCCCCGATGCCGTCCTTCATGAGGCGCGAGAGCGAAGGCAGCCCCGCCACCGGCGGGTATATGCCCCGGCCGTACATGTCCCGCTCAAAGACGATCTGCCCCTCGGTAATGTAGCCGGTAAGGTCGGGTATGGGGTGGGATATGTCGTCGTTGGGCATGGTCAGTATGGGCAGCTGGGTGATCGAGCCCTTTACGCCCTTTATCATGCCCGAGCGTTCGTAGAGCTCGGCGAGGTCGGAATACAGGTAGCCCGGGTAACCTTTGCGCGAGGGTATCTCGCCGCGCAGGGTCGATATCTCCCGCAGAGACTCGCAATAGTTGGACATGTCGGTCATAATCACGAGCACGTGCAGGCCCTTGTCGTAGGCCAGGTGCTCGGCGAGAGTAAGCGCGCTGCGCGGCGTTATGATGCGCTCTATGGACGGCGCGTCGGCAAGGGAGAGGAAGAGGGCCACGTTGTCCAGGGCTCCGGCTTCCTCGAAGGAGCGCGTGAAATAGCGCGCCACGTCGTGCTTGACGCCCATGGCGGCGAACACCACCGCGAAATCCGTGGCCCCGCCGCGCAGCTTGGCCTGCCTGGCTATCTGGGCGGCCAGTTCGTTGTGCGGCAGGCCGTTGCCCGAGAATATGGGCAGCTTCTGGCCGCGTATGAGGGTGTTCATGCCGTCTATAGCCGATATGCCCGTCTGTATGAAGTCGCGGGGGTATTCGCGCGCGGTGGGGTTGATGGGCCGGCCGTTCACGTCCATGTCAGCGTCGGCTATGGGCGCCGGCCCGCCGTCCAGGGGCCGGCCCAGTCCGTCGAACACGCGGCCGAGCATGCGCTCGCTTACGCCGAGGGTAAGGGGCTTCCCGCGGAAGCGCGTCTTGGTGCCCGGCATAGTAAGGCCGTCGGTGCCCTCGAATACCTGCACCACCACGACCTCGTCGCTGGTATCGAGCACCATGCCGAGCCTCACCGCCCCCTCCGCGTCCACGCATTCCACGAGCTCGCGGTAGCCTACCGGATGGGTATTGCGCACGAAGACGAGCGGGCCGTCTATGCGGGAAGCGCCCACGTATTCCCTGCCGGACATGAGCCTGCGCCTGGCCTCTCCCCTGGCGAGCGCTTCGTTAGCCTCGTTGACCTCGTTAGCCTCGTTGGCCTCAGGCATAGATGGCCTCCAATTGGTCTATGCCGCGCTCAAGCCTGGCGGCGAGGCGGTCGAAGTCCTCCAGGCCCTCGTTGGGCACGGTGAATTTCATCTTGACGATCTCCTGCACGGCCTTTACCCGCTTAAGCTTTACCAGGGTAACGCCGCGCTTTATGGCCGCCTGCCCCCTTCGCCAATAGAGGGTAATGATGAGGAGCATGCGCAGCTGCTTCTCTATGGTGGAATAGCGGTCCACGTCGTCGAAGGCGCTCTGCTGCAGGAAGGCGTTCTTGAAGAGGGAGCAGAGCTCGATGACGAAGCGCTGGCTGTCGGGCAGGGCGTCCGGCCCCACGAGCTTTACCACCTGGAGGAGGCGCACCTCTTTCTGCAGGAGGCCCATGATCTCCTCGCGGGCCTGGGCCCACTCGCCGCCCACGCGCTCTTCCCACCAGGGCTTTAAGTCTTCAAGGTATTCGCTGTAGCTGTCCAGCCAGGATATGGCCGGGTAGTGGCGGGCGTTGGCCAGCTGGCGGTCAAGGCCCCAGAAGCAGCGCACGAAGCGCTTGGTATGCTGGGTGACCGGCTCGGAAAAGTCGCCGCCGGGGGGGCTTACCGCCCCTATGATGCTTACCGAGCCCTCAAGGCCTGAGAGCGTGTCCACGTAGCCGGCGCGCTCGTAGAATTCGGCTATGCGCGTGGGCAGGTAGGCGGGAAAGCCCTCCTCGGCCGGCATTTCTTCCATGCGGCCGGACAGCTCGCGCAGGGCCTCGGCCCAGCGCGATGTGGAGTCGGCCATGACCGCCACGTGGTAGCCCTGGTCGCGATAGTATTCCGCCAGGGTAACCCCGGTGTACACGCTGGCCTCGCGGGCCGACACCGGCATATTGGAGGTGTTGGCTATCAGTATGGTGCGCTCCATGAGGCTCTTGCCGCTACGCGGGTCTATGAGCTTGGGAAACTCGTTGAGCACGTCGGTCATCTCGTTGCCGCGCTCGCCGCAGCCTATGTATACGATGATGTCCGCGTCGCACCATTTGGCTATAGCGTGCTGGGTCATGGTCTTGCCCGTGCCGAAGCCGCCGGGTATGGCCACCGTGCCGCCCTTGGCCAGGGGAAAGAGCGTATCGATGACGCGCTGTCCCGTTATGAGGGGTATGGTAAGCGCCCGCCTGCCCTTTACGGGGCGCGGCGAGCGTATGGGCCAGCGCTGCACCATGGTAAGCTCGCGCGGCCCGTCGGGGCTATCGAGCGCGGCTATGCGCCCGTCCACGGTATAGTCGCCCGCGGAGGCCAGGAAGCCGAGCCTGCCCGCCATGCCCGGGGGCACGCACACGCGATGCTCTATGCTCGGGCTTTCCTGCACGCGCCCCAGTATGGCGCCGGAGGCCAGCTCCATGCCGGGCTCAAGGCCGGGCTCGGGCACGAAGGCCCAGAGGCGCCTCCTGTCCAGGGCCTCCACGTTTATGCCCCGCTCTATGAAGCGGCCCGACAGCTCGAGCAGCCGCTCCAGGGGGCGCTGTATGCCGTCGTATATGGTGCCTATGAGCCCCGGTCCCAATTCAAGGGACAGGGGCAGGCCGCTGCCGTATATGGCGTCGCGCGGGGCGACGCCGGTGGTATCCTCGTATACCTGTATGGTGGCGCCGCTGCCCGAGAGCTTGATGATCTCGCCTATGAGGCCGGATTCTCCCACCCGCACGAGCTCGAGCATGCGCGCGTCGCTTACGCCCATAGCTTCTATGACCGGGCCGTTTACGCGCTTAACCTGGCCTACTATGCGGGAGCTCATACTATGGCCTCTTTCTGCAGGGCGTCGTACATAAGGCGCCGTATGTCGCTGCGGTTCCGCTCGAGCCGGGTAAGGACGCGGTTATCGTAGGCGAGCTTGCCGCCCTCCGCCGTCAGGCTTATGCCCTGGCTCGTCAGGGGGTCTCCCTCTAGCTTGACGAGCCGCGTGCGCTTGCCGCTGGCCGCGAAGGCGTCTGCCTCGGCCCCCCGCAGCAGCTCGTCGTCTATAAGCGGCAGTTCGTCCATGGAAGCGTTCACCGACGCTGCGTCCACGGACAGGCCGAGCGCGGCCTCGGCTATCCACGCGCGCAGCACGGCCTTGTAGGCTGGCTTGGCCATCAAGGCCGCGAAACGGGCCTTGGCCCTGGCCAGGATATCGCGCTCAAGTCCTTCCTGAAGCTGCAGCGAGCGCTTGCGGCGCTCCAGCTGGGCCTTCGCTCGGGAGTCAGCCTCGATGGCGGCGAGCTGGGCGGCCGCCTTGGCCTCCGCCTCCCGCGTTATAAGCGCCGCCTGCTCGCGGGCGCGCGCCGCCGCGGCCTGGGCGTAGGCTTCGGCATCGGCCACGAGGCGAGCGGCCTCGGCGTCGGCGTCGGCGAGTATGCCGGCCACGATATCGTTTACGTCCTTCAAGCTATCAACCATGCATGCTATCCTCTCAACCGAGCTTTATCCCTATGGCGGCGTTCACGGTGTCGCGTATGCCCGGCCGCCCGGGCATGCGCCCCTGCCGGTCGGGTATCTCCACGAGCAGCGGAAAGCCGTCGGAGTACACCAGGCGGTCCACGCGTGGCCGTATGAGCTGGGCCACCCGTTCGGTAACGATGAGTATGCCCAAGTCCCGGTCGGCGCAGGCTTCGTCGAAGGCGGCGGCGGCTTCCGCGGCGCCGTTCACGGCCCGCCCCGCCACGCCCACCATGCCGAAGCCCAGCACGGTGTCCTCGTCGCCTAGCACGTAGTACTGCACGGCGCCCTAGAATTTGCCCAGTATCATCAGGGCGGTGATGAAGCCGAATACCACGAGGCCTTCCGCCAGGGCTATGAATATGAGCGCCTGGCTGGCTATCTCGGGCTTTTCGCCTATGGCGCCCATGGCCGCCGCGCCCACGTTGGCTATGGCTATGCCCGCGCCGATGGCGCCGAAGCCGAAGGCTATGGCGGCGGCTATGAGGCCGAATTTCTGCACGGTTGCCTGTTCGGCCGTTACCAGCTTCGCGCTTCCTCCCGCGGCTTCCTGAGCGAACGCGCCGCCTATGGCCACGAATCCGAAAATCGCCATGAAGGCCAGCACGAGGACGCTGGCCCGTACCCTGCCGGCGAAACGCTTTCCTTGCTTTCCCATACTCGATGCTCCTTGCTTAGTCTTTGTATCGCAATGAAATAGGGCGGTAAGCCTTACCGCTGCCGTTAAAGTAGCGCGAGAAGAATTCGTAGTAGTTCAGGCGGAGGGACTGTATGCCCGCCGAGAGGCCTTCCAGCGCTATGACCAGCGCGTTGCCCAGCACGAGCACGGCTATGGCCGCCGGCGACAAGGGGCCGCTCGGGCTTATCATCCTGGCTATCTGGAAAAAGGCGGTCATGAGGCTCACGTGGGCTATGCCGAGCCCCGCCACGCGCATGAAGGACAGGGTATTGGCCAGATAGCCGCTATAGATCTCTAAGAGTTCGACTATCCACTCCATAAAAAAATCCACGGCCATGCCCGGCTTGAAGCGCTTGCCCTGGCGCCTGCCGTGCATTATGAATTCCAAGGGCCCCTTGGCCGCCAAGAAGAGGGAAGGCAGGCCCAGCATGAGGGCCAACAAGCCCATAGGAGGCAAGCCCTTGTAATCGTGCGCCACGAAGTAGAAGGCCACCCAAGCGCCGGCCCCGTATATCCAGCCGCCCACGAAGCCGCCCTTGTCCATGATCAGGGTAAACCAGTCGCGCTTGCGTATGAGGTTTATCCAATTGAGCAGGAAGCCCAGGCCCAGCACGGCCATGCCGAAGCGTATGGTGATGCCCAGGATGTCATAGATGGAACGCACGACGCCTTCAGGCTCCAGGCCATTTACCACGGCATGGTAGTCGAACCAGAGCGGGGGCAAAAGCTCAAAGCCGAAGTAGGAGCCGAAGAGCA
>JBFZES010000035.1:0-3231 GCA_041306725.1 Spirochaetaceae bacterium
ATAGGCTACGCGCTTTCCATACCGTCTGTTTCTTGTGGTTCTCCATGGACAGCGAATCTTCGGTCTCCGGGCGGTTCGCCGCTTCATCGCCGCCCCAGGTATGCTCGGCGTAAAGATTAAGCTCGCGCCACGCTGAATCCCGGTAGAGCCGCGCCGAACGCCGCGCTGAATCTTCCTCGTTACCCGACGGAAAGCCGGCAAGGGCGGCCATGAGGGAATCGGCGCGTACGAGCCGTTCCCTTGCGCTGCGCGATACGGAGGTTTCGCGCGCCGTGCTTATCGAGCCGAAGTTCCAATAGTCGGTCCAGTCCCCGCGCTTTGTCGGAAGCTGGGCGCCGCATTCAAGGACGCGCTTCCAGAATGTCCTTGGCGTCGCGCACACGATGCGCGGCAGCCTGCCGGCGGCGTTCCAGCGCCGGGCAAAACGCGCATAAGCATCCCAGGCGGTGCCGTTATCCCCAAAGGGATGAAAACCCTGGAGGAGCATGAAGGGGAGCTTGATGCCGCCGTCCTCAAGATGTCTCTCGATATCCGGAAGGAGGCTCTGGAATTTGCCATCGTCCTCATCGCCGAGGCCGAAGTCATAGGCCTTGGAATATTGCCAGCCATTGAGGGTGGGAAGCTTGCGCCCGCTCGGCGCTTCCCACAGGAATACCTCGGGCCGCGGCCGGGGCGCTCCCCCGAAATGCTGGTTAATGGCCATCGAAAAGCCGGCGATGCCATGATCCATCAGGATATCCGGCAGTATCCAGTTGTGTCCGTTGACGTCGCAGTTCATCGCGTAGCGTATATCGAAACCGTACTCGGAACGGAGGCGCAGCGCGGGGCGAAGGGATTCGATGAGTTGACGCGCGTCGGCCAGGGGCGTGAGGTTGGCGAACATGGCCGTGACCTCGACGAAGCCCTCGCTTTCCGCGCGGACGAGGCGATCGATGTCGCGCCGCGAAGCCGTCTTGAGGAAGGCCTCGATCTGGCATGTCGTTTCCACCGTCCACCTGAATGCCGAATCCTGATCGCCGCTTTCCGTTCCGCCCCGATATCGGTCGATCAGATCGAGGGCGTCTTTCAGGAAGCGGTGCTGAAGGTCCCAGAAAATAGGCTGATCCGCCGTATAGCCTATGTCGGTATGGGAATGGTGGATTAGGTATATGGTATCAAGCTTCACCCTTGCCTCCTCGTTAGCTATTCAGGTTCAACGATTATCGCCCATCGGCTACCGTACCGTGCTTCGCCTCGATGGCCGCCTGTATTTCCTTTTCCCTCGCGTGAGTGAAGGGCAGCTTGGATAGGAGGACGACTCCGACTAAGAGTATTACGGAGGGAATGATGCCCGTCCCCAGGCGTATGGCGCTGAGCACTTCGGGAGCCTGCTGCTTGCTGCCGCCGACATAGCCCGAAACGTCGAGAAGGGCGCTTAAGATCAGGGCCGGCATGGCCGTGGCGGGCACGAGGAGGATGGCCATAACCCCGCGTACCAAGCCCGGCTGGCGTTTGCCGGTCGTGAGCTCGATATGGTCCACCATGAGGCCCTGGAGGGGGGCGTTGAGCACCTGGGCGAAGCCATAGCCGATCAGGATCACGATGTAGGTAGCGGCGATGAACCAGTAGTTCAGCGGGAGCGACAGCACGGCATGGCCGACTACCGCGATGAGAAGGCCGCGCCAGAGCAAATTCCGCGAGCCATACTTTTTGGCGGCCAGCACGATCAAGGGGAAGGTAGACATCTGGGCGACTCCCGTGAGGATATCGGGGATAGTCGCTTTAAGCCCTGAGACCTCAAGGACATTGTCCATGTAATAGAGGTAACCGGTGAAATAGTTGCCCGTAGCAGCCTGGATAAAGAAGTAGGCCAAGAGGAAAATCACGAAGGTCTTGTCCCTGAAGAGCCCCTTTGAGAACGAAAGGATTTTCCGCAGGTTATGGGTCGACTCCGCCTTTTCGTAGAAATGCCCGTTCTCGCGCACGAAGAGCGAGCCTATCCATACCAGGACGAGGCCCAGGAGTATGGCCCCCGAGAAGATGCCGATCAGCGCGGGGCGGCTAAAATCGCCGGTGAGGAACCATACGGGTATCATGCCCCCGAGGAACATGGGGATCTGGGAAACATAGCTCCCTATGGCTTGGACCTTCGTGCGCTCCTCGGTAGAGATGAAGGTATTGACGGTGAAAGCCATGAAGCTCACGCCGAGGAGGGTATGCGCGCCTTCGTAGGCGACGAGGAGGACAAGGAGGTAGGCCGTGATCAAATACTGATGCCAGCCCGGCGCGGCGAGGAAGACTCCCAGGACGGAAACGGCGATCACCGGTATAGACCAGCGTATCAAAGGCAGGTACTTGCCGCGTCCCTGCTTGAAGGGTTGCTTATCCGCCCAATAGCCGATGATCGGGTCGTTTATCCCGTTCCAGATGCTGAAAATCAGGAAGGCCACGCCGTACAGGGTCGGGCTCAGCCCGATGACGTCCGTGTAGAACTTCATCAAGGAACTCTGTATGATAATGTAGACGAGGCCCGAGCCTCCGGTCACAAGGTTTATGAGTATCTTTTTGGATATAGTGTAGTAGCCTTTCGATTCACTCATGGATTCTTCCTTCCTTTATGACGTAGCTGTTTAATTCGACCGTTAAGCCGATATCCAAGCTGAGCGTGGTTTTACCGGTCAATGCAGCGCTCCGCGCGTCGGGCTGCTGCCCTCCCGCGAAAATAGAAAACGTTCCCGCTTCCCTGCGCTCCCTGCCGGTTTGGTCTATATAGTCCAACTGCGAGGGGGATATTTCCGCCTCTACGGTCCGCTCCTCGCCGGCCTTGAGCCAGAGCCGCTGGAATGCGCACAACTGGAATTGGGGCAGGGGCAAAGGCGCATGATTGCGGCGAAGGTAAAACTGAGTTAGCTCGTGCCCGGGGCGGGATCCTTCGTTCTTCACCCTGACGCTTACTCGTATAGGGTTGGCTTGCATTGTTCCGGTAGCCTCCGCTCTCAGCCCCGCGTAGGAGAAATCGCAATAGCTCAAGCCATAGCCGAAGGGATAGAGAGGAGGCTTTTCCAGGTAACGGTAGCCGCGCCCCTTAACCGCATAGTCCTCGAAGGGGGGCAGGTCTTCATCGCCCATCACGAAGGTGACGGGCAGCCGGCCGGCGGGATTGCAGTCGCCGAATAAAACCTCCGCGACGGCTCTTCCTCCGTCCTGGCCGGGATACCAGGCCTGAAGAACGGCCTCGGCCCGCGCGTCGAC
>JBFZES010000036.1:0-4739 GCA_041306725.1 Spirochaetaceae bacterium
CTCGACGAAGTCCTTGCGCATATACAGGGCGCAGAAGCAGTGCCCGTGATCAGCCACATCTTCCCATGAGTACTTGCAGGGGCAGAGAACGTCGGCATCGAGTTCCCTGCTGCCCTCGGTATCGCGGCAGGGGCAGAGAAAATAGCCGTAGCGGTTCCAGTTGACGGCTAGGCCTTCAACCAGGCTGTCGGTAAAGTCCCTATCGGGATTGACCGCCCAGCCCTGCTTGGCCGCGACCATATCGACGAAACGCCTCGTTTCCGCAATGCTCTTTTCAGCCATGCTCACAAGCCCAGCGTGCGTTTCCAGTCGGCTTCGATAAAGCCCACTAGGTAGTCATTAGCGCCTACGGTAACGAAGGGGAAGGCAATATCGGCTTTATATTGATCCTTCAATTCCTTCTTTACTTCGTTTTTCGTTTCAAGCCCTATCTTATCCACGTGTATGTAGCGGTAAGCATAGCCGTTCGCCTCTAGGAAAGTCATGGCGCGCTTGCAGAAACCGCAGGTGGAGAGCGCGTATACGGTAATAGCGGGGTCGTCTTTCGAACCGGCTACCGTCTCGAAGCTAAGCTTTTCTATCATGCTCAGGCATCTCCTTTGTCCGCATATAATAATGCGAAATGCCGAATAATGCAAACCATGTCGTCCCCGCGCATGGCCATCCGCTCAGAGCCAGCTTTTCGCATAGGCCTCCGGGTCGAATTTCTTTTTCAAGCCCGAGTAGGCCATGGCCCGCACGCTGCCGAAAATCAGTCGGCTCGGCCAGGGCCGGTCATGCAAGCCGAAGCACCAGGCGACTCCCGCCCAACCGTTGGGGTCGCGGCCATCCAGCGCGTAGCGGTCGTTCAGGTAGATAGCCGTGGCGAATGCCTCCCGCGGATGCGCGCTCCAGGCCAGGATCATCTTGCCCCAGTACATGCGCATGTAGTTGTGCACGGTTCCCGTACGTACGAGCTGTGCCTGCGCCGCGTTCCAGTAGCGGTCGTGCGTAGAGCCCGCCTCAAAGTCCTTAAGCGTATAGAGATAGGCTCGTTTGTCGCCGGCATGCGCCTCCAGCGTGGCGCGGGACCAGGCCGGCAAGGCGTCCCAGCTATCGTAATCCTCGCGCCGGTACCAGGCGAAGTTTCGGCAGAGCTCGCGCCGTATAACTACTTGCTCTAAAAAGGCGGCGAGTCCCGGGCCGCCGCGGCGATATGCCGCTCGGGCAAGCGCGATGGGCGAAAGCTGCCCGAAATGCAGGTACGGAGACAGGCCGGAACAGCCTCCCGCAAGCGGATCGTTGCGGCCCTCGCTATAGCCGTCCAGCCGTCTTTCGATGAAGGCCTTGAGCGCCTTATTCGCCGCCCTTGCCCCCGGCTCGGGCAGCTCGGCTTGCCCTCCCGAACCATCGCCAGTATAGTCTGGCCGAAGCGCGCCGTCAAAGCCGGCGAACGCTTCGTCTTCGCTCCGAAGCTTAACGCGGAGGCTCTTTCTACTATCGCTAGCGGCATGGCTTACGGGATCCGTAAGCGGCGGCGCGCTTAGGTAGTGCCCGATGGCACCGGCTACCTTGAGCCTAAAAGTACGGGCCGACCACTCCTGCTTGGGTGAGGCTATAGCGGTCGGTATGAGCGATTCGCCATCGACCTCGATTAGCGAGCGCTCAAGCGCGGCGGCCAGCCTATCCTTGATTGCCCGCGCCCAGCGCGAGGCTGAAGCGTCGCATACCACGAGGGCCGCTCCGGCGGCGTACTCGAGCAGGAATGCATACGGATCGCCGCGCCGCAGGCAGAAACAGAAGCCCGCTTCGCGAAGGCGCGCGGCCGTTTCCTTAAGCCCCGACAGCATCCATCGGTACTGCGGCGCTGTAGCGTTAGGGTACTCCGCCAGGACGAAGAGCACGGCGAGCGGCAAGCCGAGCTCCGATGCGCGCGCGGCCGCGTAGCAGAGCGCGTGGTTTTGCTCATAGCGTTGGGCCGCCTGCATCCAATACAGGACATAGGATGCCCCCTGCCGTTCAGGGGCGGCATTCAGCGGGCGTACGCGCTCTCTTTCTATCATGAGACCAGTATAGGCTCGCTAAGCGCTTGGGCAAGGGCTATCCTTGAACAAAAGCGCCCCTATGGTATACAGTTGGCAATATGCATGACATAGGCCGCATCCGCAATTTCTGTATAATCGCGCACATAGACCACGGCAAGTCAACGCTGGCTGACCGCTTTATCGAGCGCGCGCGCATCGTTGACGAGCGCAAGCTTCAGAACCAGATGCTCGATAACATGGACATAGAGCGCGAGCGCGGCATAACCATCAAGAGCCAGGCGGTAACCCTGAGCTATCTAGCCAAGGACGGCCAGGACTACACGCTAAACCTCGTCGATACCCCGGGCCACGTCGATTTCTCTTACGAAGTGTCGCGCGCCATAAGCTCCTGCGAAGGCGCCATACTCCTCGTCGACGCCACGCAGGGCGTCGAGGCGCAGACCCTGTCGAATATGTATATGGCCCTCGAGCATGACCTCGAGATATTGCCCGTCATCAATAAGATCGATATGCCCGCGGCCAACATACCGGACGCCAGGCACCAGATAAGCCATGACCTTGGCCTAGACGGCGACGAAGCGCTCTGCGTATCGGGTAAGATGGGCTTGGGCATAGACGAGCTTTTCGAAGCCATCGTGGCGCGCGTACCGGCTCCAAGCGGCTCCAATGAGGGAGCCATACGCGCGCTCACCTTCGACAGCCACTATGACCCCTACCGCGGCGTTATTGTGCATATGCGCGTCTTCGACGGCGTCATCAAGCCGGGCATGAAGATACGCTTCATGCACAACAATTCCGAATACGAGGTAGAGGAAACAGGCTACTTCAAGATGGGGCTCGTGAAGACGGCCGGCCTATCAGCCGGCGAGGTAGGCTACATCATCGCCGGCATAAAGACCGTGTCCGACGTGCGCGTGGGCGATACCGTAACGGGCGCCGATAATCCCGCCCCCGCGCCGCTTCCGGGCTTCCGCGAAGTCAAGCCCGTCGTGTACAGCTCCATTTATCCCATGGACACCGCGGAATACGACGAGCTCAAGGTGGCTATGGAGAAGCTCAAGCTCAACGACGCCTCTCTTATCTACGAGAAGGATAATTCGGCCGCCTTAGGCTTCGGCTTCCGCTGCGGCTTCCTCGGCATGCTCCACCTCGAAGTAGTGCAGGAGCGCCTGGAGCGGGAATACGGCCAGATGATCATCATGACGGCGCCGAGCGTACGCTACCGGCTTACCATGGCCCGCAAGGCCGAGAAGATCATCATAGACAATCCTTCCGATTATCCGGACCCTTCCCAGATAGAAGCCACCGAGGAGCCTTACATACGGGCCCAGATCATCACCCCGACAAGCTATATAGGCAATCTCATCACGCTCTGCATAAACAAGCGCGGAAGCCAGACCGGCTTTACCCACCTGGACGAAAAGCGCGTGGAGCTTAGCTTCGAGATGCCGCTGGCCGAGGTGCTTTTCGATTTCTACGACAAGCTTAAGAGCACGAGCCGCGGCTACGCGAGCTTCGATTACGAGATCATCGATTACCGCCCTACCGAGCTGTCCAAACTGGATATACTCATCAACGGCAAGCCCGTGGACGCCCTTGCCCAGCTCGTGTTCAAGCCCAGCGCCTACGAGCGCGGACGCAAGGTATGCGAGCGCCTCAAGGACTCCATGGACCGCCAGCAGTTCAAGATCGCCATACAGGCGTCCATAGGCGCTACCATCATAGCGCGCGAAACGGTCAATCCCGTACGCAAGGACGTGCTGGCCAAGTGCTACGGCGGCGACATATCCCGCAAGCGCAAGCTCCTCGAGAAGCAAAAGGAAGGCAAGAAGCGCATGAAGCTCATAGGCGACGTGGAGCTTACCCAGGAATCCTTCATGGCCGTGCTGCGCGAGAACGAGGACGACGACAAGCGCTAGCTTGCCGGAACGCTACGACATCGCGGCCCGTATGCGCCCTTCCCAGTAGCTCGCTTCGGCGGCGAGGCGCTTGAGCGCGTCCAGTTCAAGCGCTTGGACACGCTCGGGATCGGGGAAATGGGCGTACATATAGTCGCATGCCCGTATCAGCTCCATGAGTTCGCCTTCAGGCGCTCCGTCCCTGAGCGCGGCGCGCAGGCGAGAGGCTAAGCCCATTTCGTTTTCCAGGAAGGCGCGCGCCCTGCCCGCATTGAGCCCTAGCTCGCCCTGCCCCTGGCTAAATCCGGCGCTGGCGCTTTCACGCTGGGGGGCCGATTCGGCCAGCGCAGCGAGTATGCGCCGCGCCTCGATAAAATCAAGGCCGACAGACGGCAAGGCCGCTCCCAAGCCTTGGCGCAAGTCATAGGCCGCGCGTCCGCCTCCAAGGGCGCTAAGCTCTCGCCGGGCAAGGCCCGCGTACATGCTCAGCGCGGGATCGCTCACGAAGCCGCCGCTTAAGCGCGTCGAGCCATCGCGGAAACTGTTTCGCCAAGCTCCGTCGGCCTTGTAGAGGCGCGTCTCACGGCCGCGCTCGGCTATATCGTTGGGGCTTCCTAGGCAGTGAGTCTTGCCCTGCGGGTAGGCAAAATCCAAACCCGCTAGGAAGATAGGCCCTGCGAACAGCCGCCTGGCAAGATGAAGGGCCAGAACGCCCACGGAAGCGAGCGGGTCGACGGCCAGGCAGGGTAGGCGGCTAGCCGCCAAGCGCCCATGAAGCGCCGATTCCATCCAACGGCTCGCCACCAAGCAGAGTGGG
>JBFZES010000037.1:0-4952 GCA_041306725.1 Spirochaetaceae bacterium
CCTCGACCGGTCGCATCATGGGAGAGTATGCGGCTTTCGTGCTCTTGCCGGGGTACCAGGCTTGCAGCCACTCGTTCATGATCGCGATTTCCCGGGCCTGGTCGCTCGCTATCGTATCGACGAAGAGCTTCAGTTCGGGTCTTTGCGTCCTTGCGCCGGCGAGCAGAGAGCTGTCCACGGCTTCCTGGTGGTGGGGTATCATTTCCACGAGGAAGTCATACTCCGAAGCCAGATTATGCATGGCCTGCATGCCTTGCATAGAAGAGCGCGAGCCCGGGGCTACGCAGGCCGCGAGAAAGAAGAGCGCGATCAGCCCTAGCGCCGCGAGAGCCGGCCGGTTTTTATGTAAACGCATCCTTAAGCCTCCTGGTATTTATTACAATTATAGTAATATATACCAGGCTATGCAAGGGAGAAAATCAGGCACGCGCGTTTCCCCTCGGATGAACGGGGCCAAAGGGCCCTGTCTCCGCCTCGCGTTATGATCGCTTGATATAGGAGCTTTTCCTCCAGCGCAGCGCCGACCAGTCCTCGTCTATGGCTACCTGACGTACCGGCTTGAAGCCGGCCGCCTCCAGCGCGTCCCACCCCTGGTCGCGGTTGAAGTCGCAGCTATAGAGCTTGGAGCTCTGTTTGGGGTAGGCGAGCCAGAGCAGCGCGTCGCCCCGCGCCTTTTCGCTCAGCGCTTGCGATACCCTGTCGAGCTCCGCCTTGGTCCTGGCGAAGGCCAGGCCGAAATCCACGGCGTCCAGGCTTTCCGCGTTCCTGTCCACGCGCAGGGAGGGAATAGCCGCCGAAAGCGCGGCGAGCTCCGGCTCGAAGGACGGCGGCGCGTTGAGCAGGGCGATACGCCCATGGCCTTTATAATTGAGCTTCGCGAAGAGGGGCGTCATGCTTTGCTCCTTGTCTCTTGGCGATTAGGATCTATACTGTATGCCATGAGCAGCTACCATAGTATACTACTAGCGTACGCCGACGCGCAATTCGACGGGGATTCCTATGACGGCCCGCCCTTTATGAAGACGCTCGAAAGCCTCTCTTTCGACGCGGCTGCCTCCACGGATACCCTCGAGGGCTATTCGGCCTGGGAGGTGGCGCTGCACGTATTGTACTACAAGTACTATTTTATCAAAGCCTTAGGCGCGGCGGCGGCCATCGAGCCCTATCCCTACCCGGAAGGCAACTTCGCCTCGCCTCCCGAACTGAGCCAGGAAGCCTGGACCCTCCTTCATTCGCGCCTCCGCGCGACCCACAGGGTAGCCATGGATGCTATTGTAGCCTTTCCCGAGGCGCGCCTGGACGAGCCGGTGCCCGGCTGGGGCGAGCCCTTCGGCAGGGGCATAGCCTGGCTCTGCGGGCACGACGCCTACCATGCCGCCCAGATACGCAGCATGGGCGTACCTGGGCTTAAGGCTCCGAAGGAAAGCTAGCCTATTTGGCTATCAGGCCGCTTATCATGCCCCCCGCCACTTCGATGCAGGTAGCGTTCACGGCGTCGTTGCGCACGGCCCAGGCTATGGCGTCGGCTATCTCGTCGGGCTCGATAAGGCGCCCCAGGTGTACGCCGCCCACGATCTTGGCTAAGGCGCCTTGGTCCATGCCCTTTACCATCGGCGTGCCCACGTAGCCAGGCGCTATGGATACCACGCGTATGCCCTTTATGCCCTTCATCTGGAATTCGCCCACGAGTATCTTGGGCCAGAGGGCCATGGCCGCCTTGGTAGAGGAGTAGTTGAGCTGGCCAACGCCGCCTTCTTTCTGAATGGAGGAGATCGTGAAGAGCACGCCTTGCCAGCCGTTGTCGACCATGCGGCTCGCCGCTTCGCGCAGCGTTATGAAGGGCCCGACGAGGTTCACGTCTATGACGGCCTTGAAGTCCGCGGTGCTCATGGCCTTGCGTACCTTGCCGGTTTCCTTGTCGGTAGACAGGAACATGGCGTCGCGTATGATGCCGGCGCAGGGGACGACAACGTTGATGGCCCCGAATTCCTTGACGGCGAAGTCCATGAACGAGGCCGTGTCGGCGTCGTCGGTCACGTTCAGGGTCCGGCCAGCCGCCTTGCCGCCGGCCTTGCGTATATCGGCGACGACGCGGTCAAGGCCTTCCTGGTTCATGTCGCCAAGGACGACCGCCGCCCCCTGCGCCGCTAGGTAGCGGGCTACCGTCTCGCCTATGCCGCTCGCCCCCCCGGTTATTACCGCCACCGATCCTTTTATGTCCATGTCCAGTTCCTCCTTGTTTTTGCCCCGGCAGCCTAGTGCGCGCCCTGGGCCGTACCATGCTACTAGGCTACGGCCTCTTTCGCAAGCGGCGCGGCGCCTTAAGGTTAAGAAAAAAGAATTTGCGCCTATGGCCAATCGGCTTGTACACTGGCGTAATCCCCCGAAGAGGGCGGATAGCCTTATGTAGCGGAGGTACCGCGCATGCTTGCGTTTGAAAGGCACCTGTACCGGCTCCTCGGCATCGTCATAGGGGCGTTCGCGCTCGCGGGCCTAATAGTCGATGGACCAGGCGAAGCGCTCCGCGGCTTCTTGCTCCTGCAGGGGCACGCCGCACGGCTTATCAGCGATTACACGGTCATAGGCGGCATAGGCGGGGCCTTCCTTAACGCCGCGCTCATGGGCCTGCTCGCGCTTAGCCTCATCCGCGTCAGCGGCGTTCGGCTCTCCGGTCCCACGGTGGCCGGCGTGTTTACCATCATGGGCTTCAGCCTCTTCGGCAAGACGCCCTTGAACGCCCTGCCGGTCATGTTCGGCGTATTCCTGGCGGCTAAGGCCGCGGGCAAGCCATTTAAGAACTACCTGCTTATAGCGCTTTTCGGCACGGCCCTTGGCCCCCTCGTGAGCTTCGTGGTATTCGAGGCGGGGCTCCATGGCCTTGCCGCGCTGGCCGCGGGCGCGCTGGCAGGCACGCTGGCGGGTTTCCTGCTCCCGGGCTTGGCCATGGCCATGCTGCGCCTCCATGAGGGCTTTAACCTCTATAATATCGGGCTAACGAGCGGTTTTTTTGGGCTCTTCGCCGCCTCGGTGCTGAGCGCGGCCGGCAACGACGTAAGCATAAAGGTGATATGGAACGATAGCCCCTCGCCCTATCTCATCCTCATCGTGCCCTTCATAGCCCTGCTCTTTCTCCTCTGGGGCTTTGCCATGGATAAGGGCAAGATAGGGGAGAACCTGCTCAAGCTCATGAAGCAGCCCGGACGCCTGCCTTCAGATTTTATGGAGATAGCGTCGCCGGGCGCGGCTTTGGTTAACACCGGCATTTTAGGCCTTATGGGCTGCGCGTATATGCTGGCGGTAGGCGCCGATTTCAACGGCCCCACCATAGGAGGGCTGCTCACGCTCATGGGCTTCGCGTCCTTTGGCAAGCACCCGCGGAACTGCGCTCCGGTCATGGCGGGCGTGATTCTGGCGACCCTGCTTTTCGGCAAGTCACTGACGGCCCCCGGGCCTATACTAGCCTTGCTCTTCAGTACCACGCTTGCGCCGCTCGCGGGCGAATTCGGGCCGCTCATAGGCATAGCCGCGGGCTTTATGCACTTAGTCGTGGTAGAGCGCAGCGCGGCCTGGCACGGAGGGCTCGACCTCTACAATAACGGCTTTGCCGGCGGCTTGACTGCCGCGCTCTTTGTGGCGGTAATAGAGTGGGTACGCTCCAACCGCAAGGGCTAGGCAGGCTTGCGGAGCGGGCGAAAAGGCGAAATCGGGGGACCCTATGAAGACCAAGGAATATATACTGCATTTACTGGGCGAGATATCCAATTACGTGCTCGAGGGCAAGCCTTCGCGCATGGTCATATCGCTGCACCAGGAGGAAGACGGCCTGCATCTCTGCGTGCTTGACAGCACGGTGCGCAAGGACGAGGAGCTGCGGTCCATGTCTACCGCCCTCAACACCAGCGTACGGCCGGAACTGGCCGATTATTACGGCTCCATGGCGGGCAGCGACCTCGTCGGCTCCGCCAGGCTCAACCTCATAGGCTGGCAGGTTAAGCGCGCGGACGTAACCCGCACGGATAGCGGCACGAAGATAGACCTGTGGCTTGGCAGCGAGCGCTTCGATTCAAGCCGTTTCAGCATGCCGCAGAAATAGGCTCATTGGCTTTAATGGGCTCTATTCGCGGCGTCCTGGCCGGTTTCTCTTGACAATAACACCGATTGGGATAAAAAATGAACGATCGCGGTTCGCTCCGCGAAATTCCAGCAGTTCTAAAAGGGAGGCCGCATCATGAGGTCGAAGAATCTTCTCATAGTAGCGCTCTTGCTCGTAGCCATGTCCGTATTCGCCATGGGTACGCAGGAAGCAGCGGGCGACGTTATCAAGGTAGGCTGGCTTGGCGCGCTTACCGGCGATCAGGCCGTATGGGGCAACAACGAGTTTAATACCGTTAAGATGCTCTTCGACGAGTATAACGCCAAGGGCGGCATATCCGTGGGCGGCACGATGTCCAAGCTCCAGGCCATAGGCTACGACAGCAAGGGCGACGCCCAGGAAGCCGTCAACGTAACCAAGCGCCTTACCGGCCAGGACAAGGTCGTCGCCATACTCGGCCCCAACGCCTCGGGCAACGCCATACCCATGGCTCCCATCCTTACCCAGGCCAAGGTTCCCGGCATAGCCACCGTAGCCACTAATCCCAAAGTAACCGTGCTCGACGGCAAGGTACAGCCTTACAACTTCCGCGTATGCTTCATTGACCCCTACCAGGGCGCCGTAGCCGCCGGCTACGCCTATGACGTGCTCAAGGCTAAGAAAGCCGCCATACTCTACGACGTGTCCGACGACTATTCCCAGGGCCTACGCGAGTTCTTCGTGGAAAACTTCAAGAAGAGCGGCGGCACCATCGTGGCCGACGAGTCCTTCAAGGGCGGCGACGTGGATTTCAGGCCCCAGCTCTCCAAGATCAAGGCCGCCAATCCCGACATCATCTTCATGCCCTACTTCTTCAAGG
>JBFZES010000038.1:0-5760 GCA_041306725.1 Spirochaetaceae bacterium
GCCATGGACGAACAGCGCATGCGGCCGGCGCGTAAGCTTCACGCCAAGGCGCTTTGCCTCGATTTCCACGCCTCGCAGGAAAAGCCAGCCAAGCACTTGGGCCTCGTCCCCATAGGGATGCCTAAATGCCACGATGAGCCGGATTTCCTTGGCCAATGCGGCCCTGCATGCCTCTACGAGGCGCTCCGCTCCCCATATCGCCAACCCGCTGTTGCCCTGGGCCAGGCGCAGGTAGGGCCAGGCGAGGAGGCGCATCAGGGCAAGGAACCACGGGCGCACGCGGGGCTCGGGGAGGCTTATGTCGGGCAAGGCCCGCGTTATGGG
The DNA here is from genome assembly GCA_041306725.1 of Spirochaetaceae bacterium. Taxonomy (GTDB): domain Bacteria; phylum Spirochaetota; class Spirochaetia; order Treponematales; family UBA12059; genus UBA5200. The sequence goes on from JBFZES010000038.1 coordinate 325, forward strand.
CCGAGCGGAGGCGTCGTTGGGCGCGCTTGTCTTTCTCATGGCAAAAACAGCATACGCCAGGGTATATGCGAAGGCAAGCTTGATTCGGCAGGAATAGCTCTGTATTTTATTAAGGAACTATTCACAGAGCGCAGTTAAAGGAGCGACACATGGCAACTATCACGTTAAAGGGCGCAACCATACATAGCGCGGGCGAGCTGCCTAAAGCGGGCGCGCCCGCGCCTGATTTTAAGCTGACCAAGGGAGACTTGAGCGACGTAAGCCTAGCCGATTTTAAGGGCAAGGTTCGCATACTGAATATCGTGCCGAGCCTGGACACCGGTACCTGCGCCGCGAGCGCGCGTACTTTCAACAAGAAAATCAAGGAACTCGGAGGCGCCGTGGTCCTGACCATAAGCCGGGACCTCCCCTTCGCCCAGAAGCGCTTCTGCGAGGCGGAAGGCATAGACGCCGTCGTAACCCTCTCCGAGATGAAGGATCGCAAGTTCGGAAAGGACTATGGGGCAGAAATAATCGACGGCCCCCTGGCGGGGCTCCTTTCCCGCGCGGTGGTGGTGGTCGACCCCGCCGGCAAAGTGGTTTATGCCGAGCAGGTGCCTGAAATCGCCCAGGAACCGAACTATGAAAAGGCCTTAAACGCGGCCAAGGCCGCCGCCTCTTATTGATACGGGCGGCGTTTCCCTTAGCAAGAAGCCTCGGAGGAGACATACCGTGAAAAGCATAGTGAGCATTGGGGGCATGAGCTGCGGGCACTGCGCCATGCGGGTAAAATCGGCCCTGGAGGCCGTACCGGGCGTGGTCAGCGCAAACGTGGACCTGGCCAGCGGCAAGGCCAGCGTTGAAGGGTCGACGCTGGACGCGAACATGCTGCGCGGGGCGGTGGAAAAAGCGGGCTACGAAGCCGTATCCGTACTGCCCTAGGGCCAAGCGAAGCACGGCCCTGAAGGAAAAGGCCGCTCGAAGGATTTCGAGCGGCCTTTTTTATTTAAGCTCCGACAGCCGTAACGGCCTGGGTTCGGCCTCGTCGCCCTCGGCTTTAAGGAATTCCTCTAGGAGCTCCTTGCCTTTGCGGCTGAGCTTGGCGGGAACCTGCACCATGAGCTTTATATACATGTCGCCCCTCCGGGCGCTGCCGTTCGCTCCCGGTACGCCTTCTTCGCGCAGGCGGAGCATCTTGCCGTGCTGGGTGCCGCTCGGCACCGTAACCGTCACCTTTTTGCCGTCTATAGTCGGCACGGTTATCTCGCCGCCTAAGCTCGCCTTGGCTATGGATATAGGAACGGCGCAATACAGATCGTAGCCGTCGCGCTCGAAGAACTCGTGCGGCTTCACGTGCACGAATACGAAGAGGTCGCCGGGCCGCCCGCCATTGGGTCCGGAGTCTCCCTGGCCCGCGACGGATAGCCGCCTGCCGTCATCCATGCCCGCGGGTATGGTAACCTTGATTTTCTGCTTTTTCTTGGCAAGGCCCGAGCCCGCGCAGGACTTGCAGGGCTTATCGACGATATGTCCTTCGCCGCCGCAGCTGGGGCAGGGACTGGCTATCGAGAAAAAGCCTGAGCTCCTGCGCACCTGGCCGGAACCCTGGCAGGTGGGGCATACCTTGCGCCCGCCGCCGGACTCGGAGCCGGAGCCGCCGCATACGGAGCAGGATTCGTCGCGGCTATAGGCTATCTCCACCTGGGTGCCGAACACGGCCTGCTCAAAGGTCAGCTCTAGGTCGTAGCGGAGGTTGGCCCCTCGCGGCGTTTCGCCGCGGCGACGAGCGCCGCCGCCCATGGAACCGCCGAAGAGATTATCGAAGATATTGGTAAAACCGCCCATGCCGCCGAAAATATCCTCAAAATCCCTAAAGACGTTGGAGAAATCCTGCCCGCCCTGGCCGCCGGCCATGCCTTCTACGCCGGCGAAGCCGAACTGATCGTAGGCAGCGCGTTTTTGATCGTCACCGAGGACCTCATAGGCCTCGGTGCCCTCCTTGAAGCGCTCTTCGGAAGCCTTATCGCCGGGGTTCTTATCCGGATGATACTGGATAGCGAGCTTCCTATAAGCCTTCTTGATGTCGTCCTTGGCCGCTCCCTTAGGAACGCCAAGGACTTCGTAATAATCGCGCTTAGCCACGTTTCTTCAGCCTATTTCTTATCTTCGTCGTCAACGACGCGATAGTCGGCGTCTTCAGCGCCCGCGCTGGACCCTGAGCCCTCGGAGGGAGCTTCAGGGCCGGCCTCCGCCTGACCCTGATCGCCCTGGGCGTTCGGGGCCGCGTTCTTATAGATTTCCTCGGCAAGCTTGTAGCTGGCCTGCTTGAGGGCCTCGGTCTTTTCCTTCATCCGCTCGGCGTCGTTGGACTGTATGGCCTCTTTCAGCTCCGCTATGCCCGCCTCTATCTTCGCCTTGTCCTCGGCGCTTACCTTGTCGCCATAGTCCTTAAGGGACTTTTCCGTGGCGTACATGAGGGTGTCGGCCTCGTTGCGCGCCTCGGCGCGCTCGCGCTCGCGCTTATCCTCGTCGGCGTGGGCTTCGGCTTCGCGCACCATGCGGTCAATATCGGAGTCGTTGAGGCCGGAGGACGCCTCTATGCGTATCTTCTGCTCCTTGCCCGTGCCAAGGTCCTTAGCCGATACATGGACGATGCCGTTGGCGTCGATGTCGAAGGTCACCTCGATCTGCGGCACGCCGCGGGGAGCCGGCGGTATGCCTTCTAGGTCGAAGCGCCCAAGCGTCCGGTTCTGGCCGGCCATCTCGCGCTCGCCCTGCAGCACGTGTATGGATACGGTGTTCTGGTTATCCGCCGCGGTGCTGAAGATCTGGCTCTTGCGGCAGGGTATGGTGGTGTTGCGCTGTATAAGCCTGGTAAACACGCCGCCAAGGGTCTCGATGCCCAGGGACAGGGGGGTAACGTCCAGGAGGAGCACGTCCTTGACGTCGCCGCCGAGTATGCCGCCTTGAATGGCGGCGCCCACGGCCACGGCCTCATCGGGGTTTACGCCCTTGCTCGGCTCTTTGCCAAACAGCTCCTTCACGATCTGCTGAACCTTGGGTATGCGGGTAGAGCCGCCCACGAGTATGACCTCGTCGATTTGGGCAGCGGTTACGCCGGCGTCGGCCATGGCCTTGCGGCAGGGATCCTTGGATTTTTCAAAAAGATCCTCGACCAGGCGCTCAAAGGTGGCCCGGGTAAGGCTCTTCTGCAGGTGCTTCGGCCCCGAGGCGTCGGCGGTAATGAAGGGAAGGTTTATATCGGCCTGCTGCGTGTTGGAGAGCTCGATCTTGGCCTTCTCCGCCACTTCCTTGAGGCGTTGAAGTGCCATGCGGTCCTGGGACAGGTCGATGCCGGAATCCTTCTTGAACTCATCGACGAGCCATTGCATGATGCGGCGGTCGAAGTCATCGCCGCCTAAGTGGGTGTCGCCGTTGGTGCTCTTTACCTCGAACACGCCTTCGCCCAGTTCAAGTATGGAAATATCGAACGTACCGCCGCCCAAGTCGTAGACGGCTATGGTCTTTTCCTTCTTCTGGTCCTTATTAAAGCCGTAGGCCAGGGCCGCCGCGGTGGGCTCGTTGATAATGCGCTTTACCTCAAGGCCCGCTATCTTTCCGGCGTCCTTGGTAGCCTGGCGCTGCGCGTCGTTAAAATACGCGGGCACCGTGATAACGGCCTCAGTCACCGCCTCGCCAAGGTAATCCTCGGCGGTCTTTTTCATCTTCTGCAGGACGAAGGCGCTAATCTCCTGGGGGCTGTGCAGCTTGCCGGATATGTCTACGCGCACGTCATTCTGGTGCGGCACGACTTTATAGGGCACGAGCGTGGTTTCGTTCTTAAGCTCGTCGTAACGGCGGCCCATGAAACGCTTGATTGAATACACGGTGTTTTCGGGGTTGGTAATCATCTGGTTCTTAGCCGGCTGACCCACGACCCGCTCGCCCTTGCCGGTAAACCCGACTATCGAGGGCGTGGTGCGCTGGCCTTCGGAATTGGCTATGACGATAGGCTCGCCGCCTTCCATGACCGATACGCAACTGTTGGTAGTTCCTAAATCGATTCCTATAATCCTGCCCATAATCTTCTCCTTAAGCGCATAAAGCCGCGCCTGTATATTCGTGTCTGTTTAAGCCTGATCCGCCGACGGCGCGGGCATGCGCACCTTGACCTTAGCGCTGCGCAGCACGCGGTCCTTGAGCATATAGCCTTTGACGTATTCTTCCGCCACGACCGGTTCCTCGCACTCCCCCTGCTCGCTCATCATGGCCTCGTGCCTGTTGGGGTCGAAAGCCTGGTTAAGCGAATCGAAGCGGGATAAGCCGTATTTGTTCTCCAAGGTGGAAAGCAAGCTGCGGTGTATCATGGCCACGCCATCATGGAGGGACTGGAAGTCCTTGGAACTCTCGCTGCTGCGCACCGCTCGGTCGAAGTCGTCGAGCACCGTGACCAGGTCGGCGAGTATCTGCGTATTAGCGTAGCCGACCGCATCCTCTTTTTCGCGGAACATGCGTTTGCGGAAGTTCTCATAGTCGGCCAGCTTCCTAAGGTACTGGTCCTTAAGCGCTGAGAGCTCTTCTTCCAGTTTTGCTATGCGCTCATCCTGCTCGGCTAGGCGCGCGAGGGAAGGCTCCCCTTGAGTCTGCTCATCGGCCCGTTCGTCCCCTGAATCCTGGGCGGGTTCCTGCTGGCTAGCTTGCTGCCGCTCTGGGCCCTTATGGTCGGCATCGTCTTCGCCGCCTCGTTTTGCTTGTTTAGACATAGCCTCGCTCTATACGTGTGATGCCCTTGATACGCGCGAGCTCGATACACAACGAGCGGATAGCGCAGAATGGGATAGGAACAAAAATAATAAACTTTTTTTTTAAGCGTCAAGCCAAACTTCACTAATACGGTGAAAAAAGGCACGGTTCTTGTATTAAGCCCGCTTTTATTGCCATCCCGTCCGGCTTGACATTGGACGCCTTTGCTATAACATTGAACGAGCAGGGCTAATCGAATACTCAAGGGGGATCGCGCTTGCAGCTCCAGCGGCCATCAATCATCCAGGAACAGCGCCAGAAGCTGAGCCCTCAGATGATACAGTCAATACGTCTCATGTCGCTACCCCTACAAGAGCTCAAGGAGGAAATCCAGCAGGAAATCGAGGCTAATCCCGCCCTAGAAATCATCGAAGACCGCTCCACCATCTCCCTTGAATCGATAAAAGAAGAACGTGAAGCGGATTCAGAGGCTCAACGCCTCTTCGAGGATAGCTCGGATCCGGGCTGGAGCCGCTCCAATGATGACGATTCCGACGCCAAGCGCATGTTCCTTGAAGGCGCCATTACCGTGGCCGAGACCCTGCAGGAGCACCTCCTTTGGCAGCTGAGGCTGCAGCCGCTCTCGCCCGATCAGCGCGATATAGGCGAAAAGCTCATACAAAACCTCGATCCTGACGGCTTTTACAAAGAAGA
>JBFZES010000039.1:0-12538 GCA_041306725.1 Spirochaetaceae bacterium
GGCAAATACGGCGACGAGGGGGCTTTTTCGTATCCTTGGCTGCGCGGCGGCCCTGTCCGCTCTACTCCTCAGCGTTTCCTGCGCTTCGGGTCGCGGCGCGCTCACTGAGCGCGAGTTGGCCGCTTCCCGAGCCTGGAAGCCTACGCGCCAAGGAACGCGCTCCGCCCTTATCGTCATGGACATGCAGATAGCGAATATGCCTATCGTGAATCAGCGGGCGGTAGTGGCCAATATAGGGCTGCTCGTAAGGGCGGCCGATAAATCCGGCAGCCCCGTCGTATGGATTTACGATAACGACGAGGGGTCGCGGCCCGGGCAGGCGGCTTTCGAGCTGATTCCCGAATTGGCGCCGGCGCCGGGCCATATACGGCTCACCAAGACCGGCACGAACGCATTCTCCGGCAACGATTTGGAGGCGACGCTCGAGGCTCTCGGCGTAGGCAGGCTCGTCTTCGCGGGGGTGTATAGCGACCAATGCGTACGACGTTCAGTAGAGGCCGCCTATTTCTCGGGCTGGAGGGCGGCCGTGGCGAGCGACGCCCATTCGCTTCCGCTAAGCGAGGGCAAAGCCGAGGCTATAGGCTCCATGAACGCGCGCTGGAAGGCCGACCGGCGGGTCGAGCTCGCGCCGAGCGCCAGAATCAGGTTTTGATCCCGGCGGCGAAGCGTTGCACGCCGCGGTTGATCGCGCCGACGTCCGCCAGGATGTCGGCTACGGCCCGCTCTAAGTCCATGCCGAAGCGCAGGGTCTCGGCCGCCTGGCTGAGGGCGTCGGCTTTGGCCGTTATGGCCTGTACGGCTCCCCGCTCGTCGTTTACGAGGCCGCCCAAGCGCAGGGTCGCCCCCGCGACTCGCTCGCCGTGGGCGTTCACCTCTGATAAAAGCGGCAGCGCCTTAGCCATAGTGGCCTCGGCCGCCGCAACGCCCAAGGCCGAGCGCTCGAGCGCCGCCAGCGTGGCCGATAGGGATTCCTGATGCGCCCGCACGGTTTCGCGCATGCTTTCCACGGTCTTGATGAGGCCTTCGGTATAATCGGTGTTCCGCTTTGATTGGGCGGCTATGGACTGCGATACCTTGCGGAGCTCGCCGGAGCCCGCGTCGCTTTTGGCGGCTATGATGGCGGCGTTTATGGATATGGACGCTATGAAGTCGTTGGACGCGCTTATGGCCGCCAACGCCTCGAGCATGGCATCGACCATGGCCAGGACCGCCACGAGGCTTTTCACCGTTACTGACAGGGTGGCCATCATATCGCGGAGGCCATAGCCCACCGCGTGCGCGGCGTCGGCGGCCGTGGACGCCTCGGCGGAACTCTGGGCAAGCTGGTCGCCTAGGCTCTGCCTGCCCAGCCGGACGCGCTCGGCGCCTTCCGAAAAGGCCGAGAAGAGCTCGTTGGCGCGCGCTATGGCCGGGCGCTGGCTGTCTATCGATAGCTCGATGGCGGTTGAGCGCTCTATGAGCGCCCTGGAGCCGTCGAGTACCTTGGCCGATTCTGCTTCCAGGCTATCGATGGCCGCCGCGTACTCGCCGCGCGCGCCCGCATTGCCCTCGGGTTTTGCCTGACTGCGCCCGGCCGGCCCATCGGCCTGCCCGTCGGCCTCGCTCTCCGCCTCGATATAGAGCGCGTCCGGCATGATGGTCTCTTCGGCGCTCATATAGATGGCGTGCAGGCCCCGGCGGGCGGCGCAATACACCTGCTGGAAGAATATGGGTATCATGAACGCGTCTTCTGTCAGGCTGCGGAGTATGCGCACGAAGCGGGCTCGCCGTTCGCCCTGGTCCTTTATGCCTATGGTGGCGTCGAGTTCCGCGAACAGCGCGGGGTTATTGTAGCCGAAATAGTTGTCGCCGCCCTCGGGGTTGATAAAGGGCTCCACGGCCGAGTAGAGGTCGATTTCAGGCAGGAAGCCTATGAAGATAAGGTCGTACGGCTCGCGGTAGCTGGCTATGGGCTTGGACAGCGGGCAGTACTCCACCGTGGCCGGCAGACCAAGGCTCTTAAAGGCTCCTACTATAGCTTCACCTATGCGATCGAGGCCCGCTATGGTTGGATACTCGCGTATCGCTACCTTGATAGTCGCGGACGCGGCGTTTGGTATTCCTTCGACTATACGCCTGGCGGCCGCCAGGTCGTGCTTGACGAAGGGCTCGTCGCCTATGTCCAAAAGCGATGAGGGTATCACGCAATCGGCGCGCTCGCCGGCGCCCGCTAAGGCTTCCCGGATTATGCCTTCTTTGTCGAGCGCCATGGACAGGGCGCGCCTGAGTTCCGGCGAGCCTGCCAGCGCGGACTTGCGGTTAAAGTTGACGACCAGGCCGTAGCAGTAGCGCGAGGTATAGGGCGTAAAGGATCCTTGGAAGCCGCGTCGCTCCAGGCTAGCCCTGCCGGCGGCGGTAAGGTTGTACATAAGGTCGACGTTGCCGTTCAGGAGCTCGCTTAGGGGCTCGGCGTCGGTCCTCCGTATCCAGAGCTCGTCTATGAAGGGCCGCCCGTTGACGAAGCGCGGGTTGGCCACGAGGCGGTCTATGGTAGGGTCGGGATCGGGGGCTTGCATGAACGGGCCCGCGGAAATCAGCTCTCCCCGCGCGATGGGCTTGTCGGCGAAGGCCTTATCGGCCTTAATGACGGCGGAATAGCCCAAGGCTAAGAGGCTGAGGAAGGAATTGTTCGATGAGCGCAGGCAGAAGCGCACGGTATGGTCGTCCGGCGTCTGCAGCCCGGCCAAGTCCCGAGTCAGGCCGGCGCGATAGTCGTCCGCGCCTTCTATGACCGAAAAGAGCTGTGCGTAGGGCGAGCCGAGGGCGGGGTTTAAGAGGCGCTCGAAGGAGAATTTCACGTCCCGGCTCGTTATGCGGCTGCCGTCATGGAACTGGGCGTCGCGCTTCAAGGCGAATTCCCAGGTGCGCCCGTCCGGATGCAGAAACCAGGTATCCGCCAGGTACGGCACGATCTTTTTCTCGCTTGAGTAGCGCAGGAGCCGTATGCAGGTGAAGCTGGTATAGTGGATTTCCCGTATCATGCGGGTAAGGGCGGGGTCGTAGCGGTCCAGCCCTATTTCGTTTATGCGGAGTACCTTGCGCCCCTCGCCGCCGCTATCGCGTGCAGCGATCCGCCTGCCAAGCTCAAGGAGGCCGGGCGTGGCGCCGGCGAGGCGGCCTATGGCATGTTTTTGACCGTCCATCAGGGAGCTCAGCGCGGCGGCGCCGTCGCGGGACCGGCTTATCGCGTCGCGCACGCTACCCAAGGCTCCGTCTATGGTACGCCCGCCTTCGGCCAGGGCGGCGTTTTCCCCGAGCATGGCCGCCGCGCTTTCCGACGCGGCGCGCACGCTGGCCGTTATGAGGTCCAGGCGCTCAAAGGCCTCGTCTATGGACGCGAGCGCGCGGCGGGTACTGGCTATGCTGCCGTCCATGCCGGCCATGATCTGGTCCATGCGGGAGCCAACCTGGGCGGCTGAGCGCACGACGATAGGCACCCGTTCCGCCATGGCGTCGGACAGCTTGGATATCTCGCTGGCTATTACCTTGAATCCTTTTACGCGATCGCCGGCCTTGCTGGCGCTTACCGAGGCGTTGATGGCTATCAGCCGGTTCTCGTCGGCTATCTGGGCTATAAGGCTCGCGCCTTCGCTGACGCGCGAGCCGAATTCGCCTATATCGCGCATATCGGCCGTACGCTTCTCAAGGTCCGCTATCTGGCCTTTTATGCCGGATACCAGCGCGGATAAGCCCGCGCGCCCCGCTTCCACCAGCTCGTCCACCGAGCTCAGGCCCCGCGCTATGCCCTGTATGCCGCCGCCTACGGCCTCTATGCCCGGCGGCAGTTCCGAGGCAAGCGCGGCGCAGGTGTCCGCCAAGCCAGCTTCCGCGCCGAGCGCTCCGGCTATGGAGCCGAGCTCTTGGCTGAAGCGCTCGTGCACGCGGGCTACCCTGGACAAGGCCGCCTCGAACTTTTCCGCGGCTATAAGGGGATACTCGGCCGCGGCCGTGGCTAGCGCGTCATTGGCGGAACGTGCCCGCGAAGTCGGTGTCATATGCATACTCTACTATGTATGGGGGCTTCGTACAAGAACGCCGTTCCACGGGCGGCTTTGGGACGATGCCGGCCGCTTCGCCGGTATAATGTTAATAAACTCTTGCTAAGCGATTCTATAAAAACTAGACTTGACCGCATGAATAAATTGTACATCGTGTGCGTGGACGACGAGGCCATCATCACGGAGAGCCTTAAGCGCGAGTTGCGCAATGAACTGCCTCATATGGGCGTGGAAGCCGCCTACTCGGGCGAAGCCGCGCTCAAGCTGCTCGCGGAGATCAGCGAGGACGGCGGAGAGCCTGCCGTGCTTATAAGCGACGAGCGCATGCCGGGCATGAAGGGCCACATGCTCCTGCGGGAGGCCAGGCGGAGCTATCCGCGCATGTACGGCATACTCCTTACCGGCTACGCCGACGTGGATGCCATAGCCCAGGCCGTTAATGAAGCGGGCCTTTTCCGCTATATCCACAAGCCGTGGGAGCGGCGCGACCTGATGATGGCCGTGAGGCGGGCCGCCGAGCTCTATGAGCGCGAAAGCGAGCTCAAGGACCTGCGGCACAAGGTGGAGAGGCTCAATAGCGCGCTCATAGCCGCCTTGGACGATTCCTCCTGCGAAGGCGAACCGGAAGGCTTTTGCCATGTGCATCGCGTGGCCTGCTACGCCGCCCTGCTGGGCAGGAAGCTCGGGCTATCGGAGACGGAGCTGCGCAAGCTGTACCTGTACGCGCCGCTCCATGATATAGGCAAATCGGGCATACCCCACGATATTCTGGCCAAGCCCGGCAGCTTAAGCGCCGAAGAATTCGGTCAGGTAAAACAACACGTGGAGATAGGGGCGCGGCTCCTTAAAACGATAGACGCCGATCCCGTGGCCCTAGACCTCATTCTGTACCACCACGAACGCTGGGACGGAAACGGCTATCTCGCCGAGGTGAGCGGCGACCGCATACCGCTGGCGGCGCGCATAACCGCGCTCGCCGACGTGCTCGACGCCATGCTGTCCAAGCGCGCATACGGCGAGGCGCAGTCCTTTGACCAGGTGGCCGCCCACATAGAGGCGGACGCGGGCAGCCGCTTCGATCCCGCCGTGGTGGCCGCCTTCGTGGCCGAAAAGGAACTATTCCGGCGGCTCAGCGCCGGCGATATGGCCGACTGCTGCATAGAGTTCCGGGGCATAACGTGAAAAGTCGGACTATCCCAGCCGCGCTGGCGCTGGCTTTGCGCCTCGCCTCGTCGCTCGCGCCGCTGCCGGCGCAGGAGCCGGCTCCCGCGCCTGAAGCGATCGAAGAGCAGGCTAAGGCCGAGCAGTTGCTGGCCAGCATACTCCTCAGCGCGCCGAGCGGCATAGGCGTGGTGGAGAATCGCGTCATCGTCAAGGTCAATGACTATATTACCAAGCTTACCGGCTATAGCCGCGAGGAGCTGCTTGGGCAGAGCGCGCGCATGCTCTATCCTTCAGACGCTGAATACGAATTCGTGGGCCAAGAGAAATATCGGCAGATAGCGGAGAAGGGCACCGGCTCGGTCGAGACGCTGTGGCGGCGCAAGGACGGGACCGTGCTGAACGTCATCCTTTCCTCGACCCCCCTCGACCAGGCCAATCTTGACGCCGGCGTAGTCTTTACGGTGCTCGATATTACCGAGCGCTATAAATCCGCGGCGGAGCTTGAGAGCCGTACCCGCCAATTCATCGTAGGCATGGGCGTATTCCTCGTGCTTCAGCTCGGCCTCATCGCGGTCTTGATCAAGCTGCTCGGCGACCGAAAACGCATAGTAGGCGCGCTTAAGAAAAAGTCCGACGAGTTAGAAGGCTATTTCTCCCTCGCGCTCGACCTGCTCTGCATAGCGGACACGAACGGCAATTTCATACGCGTCAATAAGGAATGGGAGTCCGTGCTTGGCTACAACGCGAGCGAGCTTGAGAGCCGGAGCTTCATGGATTTCGTGCATCCCGAAGATAAAGCATCGACTCTGGAGGCCATAGCCCAGCTGAATGGGCAGGAAACGGTTTTAGGCTTCATTAACCGCTATCGCTGCAAGGACGGCAGCTATCGCTATTTGGAGTGGCGATCCGCGCCGCGCGGGCTCCTTCTCTATGCGGTGGCGCGGGACGTTACCGAGCGCTTGCGCACGGAGGCGCTGCTCAAGGGCAGCGAGGAGCGCTTTGAGTTGGCCCTGCTCGCGGTTAACGAGGGTATCTGGGACTGGAACGTGCGGGACGACAAAGTCTTTTTTGATAGGCGCTATTATACGCTTGCAGGCTACGAGCCCAATGAATTCCCTCCCAGGGTAGAAGAATGGCTCACGCGTATCCATCCCGATGACCGGGAGCGCTGCCAGGCGGCGGTGGACGCCCATTTCAGGGGCGAGACCGAGGTGTTCGACATAGACTTCCGTTTCCTTAAGAAAGACGGAGGCTGGCTGTGGCTGCGCGGGCGCGGCAGAGTGGTAAGCCGCGACGCCCAGGGACAGGTCCTGCGCATGGTGGGTACCCATACCGACATAACCCTGCAAAAAAACGCCGAAGAGCAGTACCGCTCGCTGAACGAGAGCCTGGAGGAGAGGATAGCCGCGCGCACGCGCGAGCTGAACGATCTTAACGCGAGCCTTTCCAAGGCCAATGAGGACTTAAGCTCGGCCCTGCATAATCTGCGAGAAACGCAGGCGACACTCGTGGAGTCGGAGAAGCTCGCGGCCTTAGGCCAGCTGATAGCCGGCATAGCCCATGAGCTCAATACCCCGCTCGGCGCCATCGTGTCGTCCAATCAATCGCTCGCGCAGATACTGAGCAAGCAGCTTTCCTCGGTGGCGGACAGCCTCTATGCCTTCCCTCCAGAAATATGGGCTTGGTTTAGCAAGGCGCTCGCGAAGAGCCTGTCAAGGAATAATTCCCTTGAGGAAGCCGGTTCCATGCATAAGAAGCGCAAGCTGCTCGCGGCCGCGCTCAAGGCCTGCGGCATGAGCTTGAGCGACGCGAGCTTGGACGCCATTTTGGAGCTGCAGCTGGAGGATGATCCGGAAATCATGGCGCTTATCAAAGACTGCCCGGAATTCGAACAGGCCCTCGCGGCGCTCAATACCCTGGCATCGATCAAGTATATATCCGACGTTATAGCCTTAGCCGCCGATAAATCGGCGAACGTCGTATCCGCGCTGCTCTATTACGTACGCCAGGATAGCGAGGAGCAGAGGGTAAGCATCGACCTGGCTAAGGAACTGGACAGCCTTCTCATGCTGTATACGAATAAGATCAAATACGAGGTCAAGCTAGAGCGGAATTACGACAGCGGGGCTAGGGTGTTGGGCGACAGGAGCAAGCTCAACCAGGTATGGCTCAACCTCATTCAAAACGCGCTCCAGGCTATGGATTTCCGCGGCGAGCTTACGCTGGGCATAGCCCGCGATGGGGCATCGGTAAAGGTATCGGTGGGAGATTCCGGTCCCGGCATTCCTGAGCACATACAAGGCCGCGTCTTCGAGGCTTTTTTTACGACTAAGAAGCACGGCGAGGGCACGGGGCTCGGCCTCGACCTCTGTAAAAAGATCGTCGACAAGCACGGCGGTACCATAACGTTTGAGTCGCGGCCAGGCCATACCGTATTCACGGTAAGCCTGCCGGCGGCGGAGCTGGACGCTTAAGCGCCTTCGCGCTGTCACAAAGGATCTAAGGCTTGCCCCGGTTGACCAAGCGGCCGATGAGCGGCCATGCTCGGCGCATGGACAGCTATAGAGAACGCGATCGCGGCGGCGAGCGAGAGGGCAACAGTCAGGGCAGTCATGGCGAGGGCCAGGGCGTCAGCATAAAGGCCGACGCGGCATACGCCGGCTTGCGCAGGCACCTGAACGCGCTGCCGGTAGGCTTCCCTAAAACCCCGGCGGGCATGCGCATATTGCGGCGGCTCTTTACGCCCGTCGAGGCGCGCGCGGCCCTTGGCTTGGATTGGCGCTTTAGGAGCGCGGCCGAGGCCGCCGCCGAGCTGGCCGCCCGCGGCATCCGCGCGGAGGATCTGGCTTCCGAAGCGGGCCAGCCTGATTTTCACGCCTTATTGCGCTCGATGGCGGCTAAAGGCAATCTGCTCATGCGGGCCACGAACCAAAGCTTTGCCCTAATGCCCTTCGTGGTGGGCATGTATGAGCTGCAGCTGGCAAGGCTGTCGCGTGAGCTCATAGAAGATACGGGCTCCTTCATGCGCGAGGGCTACGGCCTTGAGCTCCTTACCAGCGGCGAGGCGCAGACGAGGGTCATACCGATAGGGGCCGCCATACGGCCCGAGCATGCCATAGCAGATTACGACGAGGCGCGTTCCCTTATAAGCAAAGCGGGCGGCGAAATAGCCGTGGTGGATTGCGTGTGCCGCAGGGGCGCGGACCTGGCAGGCAAGCCCTGCGCGGCCACGGAGCGCCGCGAGCTGTGCATGGTCTTCAGGGACTTCGCCTCCACGGTGCTGCGCGAAGGCTGGGGCAGGGCGCTCAGCGAGGACGAAGCGCTTGCCCTGTGCGACCTGAACGAAAAGGAAGGCCTCATCATGCGGCCGTCCAACGAGCGCGAGCCGCAATTCCTCTGCGCCTGCTGCGGCGACTGCTGCGGCCTGATCGCCGTGGTGAAGGCCATGAAGCGCCCCGCCGATTTCGTGGCCACGAACCATCGCGCGGTCCTGGACCAGGGGCTTTGCGCGGGCTGCGGCGCCTGCGCCCGTATTTGTCCCATGGGCGCCTACGCGATGGCGAAAGCGCCGGGAGCGGGGCTCAAGGCGGCTCTGGACCAGGGGCGCTGCATAGGCTGCGGCGTATGCGTGCCCGCCTGCAAATTCGGCGCGCTCAAGCTCGAGGCGCTGCCGAACAAGCGCGTGCCGCCGCGCGATACCGAGGAGCTTTTAACCCGTCTCGCGGCTGCTAAGCCCACGCTCTGGCGCAGGCTGCGCCTGGGGGCGTCGGGGCTCCTCGGCCTGCGCGTACGGCCTCACGGCTAGCGGGCTTTCTTTAGGGCCTGGCCGGCGAGCTCCGCAAGGGCGGCGGAGAGCGCGGCTATGCCCTCGCCGCTGCGGGCCGAGCATAGGTACAGCCTGGGATTGCCGCGCAGCGCCGCTAAGCGCGCGCGCAGGGCATCCAAATCGAAGCGCTCCCGGTCAAGGTAATCGGCCTTCGTCACTACCACGATATCCGCCATGGCGAACATGACCGGGTACTTGAGGGGCTTGTCGTCGCCTTCGGGCACCGATAGCAGGGCTAGGTTCAGATGCGCCCCCGTATCCACCTGCGCGGTGCAAATCAGGTTGCCTATGTTCTCGATAAAGACGAGGTCGTAGGCCGGCCGCCCGGCGGCAAAGGCCGTCGCGCCGTCGCCGGCCGCCGCCTGGCCAGGGGCGGCGGGCAGGAGCCCCAGTTCCTCAAGGCCCCGCCTGGCCATGAAGGCGTCCAGGTGGCAGAAGCCCCCGGTGCGCAGCTGCACGGCCCTCCAGCCCTTGGCCGCGAGGGCGTCGGCGTCCACGCTCGAGTCCAGGTCGGCCTCTATGACGGCGGGCTTAAAGGGCGGGCTCAGCGTGGGCAGCAGGGCCGCGAGGAGGCTGGTCTTGCCCGCGCCGGGGGAGCCCATTATGTTTATAAGATAGGCGCCGCGCGCGCCGAGCTCGGCCTTAAGGGCGGAAGCCAGGGCGTCGTTGTCCGCGAGCACGGCCGCCTTCACGTCTATGATCCTCGTAGTCCCGCTCATGATAGGCCCTCCCGCACTTCAATGGCCTCAAGCCGGTACTCAAGGCCGGCATCCAGCTCTACCGTATCGGAGGAGCAGCGAGGGCAGCTTAGGCCGGCCGCCCCCGGCAGCGCCGCCAGGCTCAGGGGCCATGCCAGCCCGCAATCAAGGCAGCGAGCCGAGGCTTCGTCGCGCTCTATGGAAAGAGCCGCGCCTTCGGCAGCCGTAGAACGGGCGGCTATCCGGAAGTAGCGCTCGAGCCAGAGCGGCTCTGCGTCGCAGAGCCCACCAACGCGCAGGCGTACGCGGGTTATGGCGCTGCCTTTTGGCGCGGCGGCCAGCGCTATTTCCAAAACCCGTGTTATAATCGGTAGTTCATGCACTACTTCACTATAGGCCGCGCCGCGTCCGCGGGCAATATGCGCGGGGCCGCGGCCATCGGGGTGGGTTATGGGAATGGATAGGAACGAGCGCATAGCCATCATAGGCGCCGGCGCGGCGGGCATATCGCTGGCAGTGGCGCTCAAGGACGCGGGGTATTCGCGCGTTACCCTGCTTGAGCGGGAAACTGAGCCCGGCGGCAAATGCAAAACCTACCGTCAGGACGGCCATAACTGGGAACTCGGCGCCATTATGGGCACGAGCGACTATAAGGATACCCTGGACCTCATGGCCAGGGTTGGCATGAAGCCCTACCGCTCGCCCAAGCCCTCGCGGCCGGTGGACGATACGCTCATAGCCCGCGGCTATTGGCCTATGGAACGGCTCTTTCCCGGCTGGATACGGCTCGAGGAGCTGCCCGTGGCGCTCGGGCAGATAGCTCGCTACCACGCGCTAGCGCCGCGCTACGCGGCCATATACGGGGCCGGCCACGCGGACGCCCCCGACGAGCTGGCGCTGCCCTTCCAGGACTGGGTGGAGCGCTACCGCATGGGCACCCTCGCCAAGGTCATGTCCATACCCTACACCACCTTCGGCTATGGCTATTACGACGAGGCGCCGGCCGGCTACGTGCTCAAATTCTTCGACCCCGGCGTCATGCGCTCGCTGGCCCTGCAGGGCAAATTCTTTAAGTGGAAGGAAGGCGTGCAGACCCTATGGGAGCGCCTCGCCGCAGGCCTCGACCTGCGCTGCGGCCTGGATATACGCGAACTGCGCCGGGACTCCAGCGTGCGCATACGGGGCGTATCGCTGGCGAACGGCGAGCCCTTCTCGTTCGAGTTCGACCGCGTCGTGCTAGCCTGCCCCGTAGACGACGCCCTGGCCTTCCTCGACGCCGACGGCGAGGAGAAAGAGCTGTATAGCCGCGTGCTCTACAAGGACTACCGCGTGTACCTGAAACGCGTGGCCGGCCTGCGGGTGCCCGCGGGCTTCGCGCCCGAGCGCTTTACCCGGGAGGGCATAGGCAAGGCCATGATTTGGGACGAGCGCGTGCCGGGCACGGGCATCCATACCTTCTACCTGCTCGGCGACGGCGCGCTCTCCGACGCGGCGGTGGAAGCCGCCCTCGACGACGATATACGCGCCATGGGCGGCGTAGGGGGCGAGCTGCTGGCCAAGCTGCGCTGGAAATACTATCCCCACGTATCCAGCGAAGATTATAGGGCCGCCTGGTACAAGCGCTTCGAAGCGCGCCAAGGCGCCCGGCGCTGCTACGTATGCGGCGAGATAGCGTCGTTCTCTACCGTGGAGCGCGTCATACGCTATTCCCGCGATTTGGCCGAGCGCTGTTTCGCGTAGCGCCTTCCTGCCCCGCGCCGCGGCTGCGCTCAATTAGTGCCTTAGTGATTTTTCCGCTTGACCCTCACGCAAGGTGAGGGTTTATGCTCGTCGTATGAAACGGGGAGACGGGGACTATACGGTAGGTAAACTGGCCGCCTTGGCGGGGGTGAGCGTGCGCACGCTGCGCCTCTACGACGAACGGGGTATCGTGATGCCGTCCGGCAGGACTTCGGCCGGGTATAGGCTGTACGGCGACGCGGACCTGCTGCGCCTGCAACAGGCGCTCTTTTACCGGGAACTGGGTTTTTCCCTCGACGGCATCGCTAAGGCTCTCAATACGCCGGGCTACGATAACGTGGCCGCGCTGAAGCGCCATAGGCGTCTCCTCGAATTGAAGGCGGCGCGGCTGGCTACCCTTATGGCTACCATAGACCGCACCGTATCCGACTTGATGGGAGAAGAAGCTATGTTAAGCGACAAGGATCTATACGAAGGGTTCGACGACGAGACTATAGAGCGCTACGAGCGCGAGGCAAAGGACGCATGGGGCGGCGGCAAGGCGTATGAGCAGAGCAGGAAGAGGCTGCGAAACATGGGCAAGGACGAGTGGGCGCATATAAAGGCTCGCGGCGAGGATATAGCGAGCGCTTTCGCGGACGCGTTCAAGGCGGGCGTCGCCGCCGATAGCGCGGCGGCCTTGGGGCTCTGCGCCCGTTGGGTGGAGCATCTGCGCGCGTTTTACGAGCCGAGCCCGGAAATGGTGGCGGGACTCGGGGCCATGTACGCGGACCACGCTGAATTTCGGGCGTACTACGAAAGCAAGGCGCCCGGCTTGGCCGATTGGCTTAAGCCCGCGATGGCGGCTTACGCCGAGTCCATGAGCGCATAGGGGCGGCGCGTCGGGGCTAAAGCCCCGCCGCCGGCCCCGGCTGCTTTCCCGAGGGCTACCCCGAGGGCTACGGCCGCCCTACTTGACCAAGCTCTCCCCATGGTGTACGCAGGATTGCCTAAGGAGCCCACGATGAAATACTTGGTACTCGCGTTGGCCATTGTTATGTATGGCCTGGTCATTGCAGTGCCTTCCAAGAAGT
>JBFZES010000040.1:0-6498 GCA_041306725.1 Spirochaetaceae bacterium
GGATGACGGTTCGGCGTTAGGGTTTTCTTGAGGCTCCATTGTTACACTATCGGCAAAAAATCATAAGAGTATCAGCCCAAGGATGCCCGCGGGTATAAGATAGGCGGCGAACCAGGCCAATTTACCTTTACGTACCACGGGCAAGAGGAGCAGCAGGGCGGCGATGCCCGCCAGAAAGGCCGCTACGGAGCCCGCTAAAAGCCGTAGCGGCTCCACGCTGCCCATCAGCTCGCCAAAGTCCTTTAGCTCCAGTACCAAGGCGCCGAGTATGGCGGGTATGGCCAGGAGAAAGGCGAATTCTCCCGCCGCTTCGCGCTTCATGCCCGAAGCCAGGCCGGCGCTTATCGTTATGCCCGAGCGGCTTATGCCAGGCAGCACGCCTATGCCCTGGGCTATGCCTATGATAAGGCCATGCTTGAGCCCAAGCGCGCCGTAGCCGGCGTCGCCTTTGAAAAAGGCCGATACGATCAGCACGAGGGCGCTTACGAGGAGCATGCCGGAAGCGAAGGCCGGGCTCCAGGCAAGGTCGCGCGATTCTATGCCCAAGCCTATTAGGGCGGTAAGCGCGGTAGCGACGAGGGCCGGAAGCACCAAAGCCAGGTTCTCCCGGTCGCTCTCATCGCTCTTCTTTGCGAGCCAGCGAAGCATGGAGCGCAGTATGCCATAAACACGGACGCGGAAAACCACGAGGATAGACAGGAGGGTAGCCGCATGCAAGACCACGTCGAAAAGGGCAGGCACGCCCTCTAGTCCCAGCAAATCCTTAAGGATGAGCAGGTGGCCGCTCGAGGATATGGGCAGGAATTCGGCGACGCCCTGAAAAAGGCCGAGCAGTATGGCTTGAAGGGTGGTCATGGGATTTTTCTCCTAAAGATACGGCCGGCAAGGCTGAAAGATTATTGTGCGGGCCCTAACGGTTGGGAATATAGCACGAAGGGTTTCGTCTGTCAGTACTTGCATATATAGAGCATATTTATATATCCTAGAGATGACGAAAAGCCGCAACTTGTACGGAGGCTTCGCGGCTTTAGCCGCAGCATCGTGCCTTTGCCCATTCCGTTTGGGCGCTCGTCCACCCATGTTTTCTTTCAAGGAAGGTACCCATGACGATCCAGAAGGACCGCGTCGTTTCTATCGATTATGAACTCAAGGACGCTTCCGGTGTTCTTATCGACCGCTCAGAGGGCGAACCCCTGTCTTATCTCCATGGCAACGACAATCTTATACCCGGCCTCGAGCGCCAGCTTGAGGGCAAGAAGGCCGGCGATAAGGTGAATTGCGTTATAGCTCCTACCGACGGCTACGGAGAGCGCGACACCGAGCTCGTGTTCGAGGTTTCCAAGAGCAATTTCGCCGAGCCGGAGAAAATCGAGCCGGGCATGCAATTCCAGGCCCAGCAGGAAGACGGCGTGCACATCGTGACCGTGGTAAGCGTAGAGGGCGAAAACGTAAAAGTGGACGCCAACCATCCGCTCGCGGGCAAGGACCTGCACTTTAACGTAACCGTAAAAGACGTGCGCGAAGCCAGCGAGGAAGAGCTTTCCCATGGCCACGTGCATGGCGGCGGCCACGGCTGCGGCGACGACTGCGAATGCGATTGCGAAGGCGACGACTGCGGAGACGAGTGCGGCTGTTCAGGCTGCCATTAAGATGGGTAGCGGGAAGGGTTCCGACGCCATTCCGGCGAAGGATCCCGCCCCGGGCCGGCCCAAACGCCTTGGCATAAGGCCTAAGCTCTTCGATATCGTTATCGTGGCGCTTGCCCTGACCGCCTTCGCCGCGTCGGCCATAGTCATATACGGCGGTCCCGCGCCCTCGTCCATCGTCGTATCGACGGACGAAGGCGAGTGGATTTATCCGCTCAACGAGTCCCGTATCATTGAAGTGCAGGGAAAGCTAGGCGTAGTCAGCATAAGCATAGAGGGCGGAAAAGCCCGTTTTCTCGACTCCCCATGCAAAAACAAGTTGTGCATAGGCTCCGCACCCATAGGCGTAACCGGCGAATGGTCGGCTTGCCTGCCAAGCGGGGTCTTTATACGCGTTGAGGGAGACGCCGATGAGGATGACGAATTCGACGCTATCGTACGCTGAGGGCAGGGCCAGGCTGGCGAGCTTCCTGGCCGCTTTGGCGTTCTTTCTGTCCGCGGTGGAATACATGCTGCCCCGGCCCGTGCCCTTCATGCGGCTCGGGCTGGCCAATCTGCCCATACTGCTTGCCGTGGACCTCCTGCCCTTCGGGCCGTATATGGCCCTCGTTTTGGTAAAGGTACTTGGCATGAGCGTTTTATCGGGCTCGCTCTTCTCCTACGTGGCCCTCTTCTCGCTTGCAGGCAGCATGGCGAGCGCCCTGGCCATGCGCGGCCTGCGCTTTTTGGCCACGGAGCGGCGCTTGTCCTACATAGGGCTCTGCGTGGCCGGCGCCCTGTCGTCCAACCTGGCCCAGGTCGCCCTTGCCCGGATTTTCGTATTCGGGGCCAGCGCCCGCTACATGCTCCCGGCCTTTTTAGGCCTGGGACTCATAAGCGGCCTCGTGCTGGGAAGCTTTGCCGAGCTTTTCGCCCAGGACTCCGCGTGGCTGCGCAGGGCGAGGGAGGATGCCCGTGGATAGGGCGCTGCGCAGGGAGCGCTGGGAGGGCCTCTTTCCCGCGGGGCGCCTGGCCCTTACCGGAGCCTTCCTCTCGCTGATTCTGCTCTTCCAGCCAAGCCTGGGGGGACGGCTGGCCATACTCGCAGCCGCCGCGGCCGCGGCCTGGCTCTCCGGCAGGAAGCTCTCGCCCCTGCTTACCGTAGCGGTTATGGCCGGCATAGTGGGAGCCAACCTCATCGTCCCCCTTGGCAAAAAACTGGCGTCCTGGGGTCCGTTCGTCATTACAGAAATAGCCCTGTACGAGGGCCTCACCAAGGCCGTCACCTTTGAGGCGCGCGTCTTCATATCAAAAGCCTGCCTTGGGCCGAATCTGCGCCTGCCCGGCGGATTCGGCGCTTTTTTCGCTTCGGCGCTCAGGACCTATGAGCGTATTTTAGCGTATAAGGGCAGAATCAGGGCCCGCACGTTCATAGCGGATATCGACGCCGCGCTGGTTGCGGTGTACGGCGAAAAGCCCGATACTAGGATAGGAGAGCCGATGGACTGTCCGTCGAAGCGGGCGGCATCGCGGGGGAACGGCTATCTGATAGCCGCCGCCGCGCTAGGCTTCGCGTCGCTTTTCATCGGCCGTTAGTTTTACCGGGAAAAGGAAGGCACGATGGCATTATCTCTACGAGGAAAGCTCCTCATACTTATCATAGTACCGCTCGCATTGCTCGGCGCCATGGGCGGCGTACTCATATTCCAGAACTGGCAGAATAGTTCCCGCCTCGCCAACGCGCAGTCCCGGCTCGAGCTGATCAGCGCCATGAGCGCGGCCGTGAACGCCTTGCAGCGCGAACGGGGCATAAGCAAGCTCGCCTTAAACGGCGCCGCCGCGGCGGACCAGATACTGCCGGCGCGCAATGAGAGCGATAGCGCTTGGGAAATCGCTTCCAAGCTCTTAAACGACTCGGACCTTGAACAAGTAAGAAAAGCCGCAGCAATACAGGCCGTCAGCGTCATCAGGAATTTCCGGAGGCAGGTAGACGAGCGCTCCATACTCGAGTCGAGCGCTTTCAACGCCTACTCGGAATCCATAGGCATACTGCTCAACGCCATGGCGGCGGCCTCGCGCGTGGAAGCGGCCGGCGTGGGCGAATACTTCGCCTCCATAATCATGTCCGAAGAATCGAAGGAATTCGCCGGGCGCACGCGGGCCTACGGCGCTTCCATATTCGCCCTGGACCTGCCCGTGCGAGAGACGGCGCTCATGGAGCTACTAAGCGCGTACGCGGCCATCAGCCTCAACCTAAAAAGCCGCAGCTACAGCCTTACGCCCCAAGCCGAGGTAGCCATAGCCGAGCTCTATATACTTCCCGAGTGGAAGCTGCTCAGCGACGCGGTGGCGGCTATCATCGTCAGCGCCGAGACCGGACGCTTTGGCCGCGACGGGCTTGAATTCTTCAAATCGGCAAGCGCCGTGGTCGAGGGCATACAGAACGTCATCAAGGTAAATACCGATCTTACCAGGCAGGAACTCGACGCCCGCAGATTAACACTCGTGAAAAGCACCGTGGCCGTGGCTGCAATGGTAGGCCTATCGGTCGTTTTCCTGTTTATATTATCCCTGCTCATACTAGCCAGCATAACCGGACGCATGAGGCAAGTAAGCCAAGGCATGGCCGATATATCCGGGGGAGAGGCTGACCTTACCAAGACCATAGACGTCCGTTCCAAGGATGAGCTAGGCGCTTTAGCGGGGCACTTTAACGACTTTGCCCACATGCTGCGTAAGCTCATGGACAAGGTAAAGACCGAGATAGGCAATCTGGACGATAATATGCACCGGCTCTCCGCCAATACCGAGGAGACGGCGGGCGCCATACGGCAGATTAGCGCGAATATCGATAGCCTTAAGCACCAGACCTTGAACCAGAGCGCTTCGGTAACCGAGTCGAGCGCCACGGTAGAGCAAATAGCGAAAAACATAGCCATGCTGTACCGGCAGATAGAGCGCCAGGCGGACGGCGTAGCCACCTCCTCGTCATCCATTGAGGAAATGGTGGCGAATATTCAATCGGTAACGGTGAACATAGAGCGCATGGGCACGTTCTTTCAGCAGCTCTTAGGCAAATCCGATTCCGGGCGCGAATCCATAGCTACCGTAGCCAAGCAGATCAAGGAAATAGACAACCAGTCGGAAATGCTGCAGGAGGCGAATAGCCTTATAGCGGGGATAGCGGCGCAGACTAATCTCTTGGCCATGAACGCGGCCATAGAGGCCGCCCACGCCGGGGAAGCGGGCCAAGGCTTCGCTGTGGTGGCCGACGAGATACGCAAGCTGGCGGAAAACGCCGCCACGCAGTCCAAGACCATAGCGCATAATATACGCGGCATACGCGGCGTGATCGAGGCGGTCGTGGCCAGCTCGGGCTTAAGCGCCAAGACCTTCGAGGAAATACTCGAGCAGATACGGCTCTTGTCAAGGCTCGAGGAAGAGGTGCGCTACGCCATGCAGGAGCAGAGCGCGGGCTCGTCCCAGATACTCGATTCCCTGGCCAGCATAAACGAGGTAACCACCGAGGTTCGGCAGTCGGCGCAGGAGATGCAGGACGGGTCCAATACCGTGCTCCTGGAGATGAGGCGCCTGCTTCAATTGGCCGGAGAGCTCGAGAACGGCATGGTGGAGATGGCGGCGGGCGCCGATGAGATACGCCGGGCCGCGCACGATACCAACGAGCTGTCCATAGAGGCCGCCCACGCGGTTAAGTCGCTCAAGGAAGAAACGAACAGCTTTAAGACCTGAGCCTAGCCCGGGCGCCTCGCGGGACGGAGCCTCCAGAGGGCGACGAGACCCGCGAGCGCGGGCAGGGCAACGGCGCCGGCGAAGCCCGCGCCTACGAAGAGCCATTTAAGGGCGGTAGCCGCGCTCGACGCAGCTGCCGCGAGGCCGAGCCAGGGAGGAGCTCCAAGAGCGCCGCCCACGGCGACGCCGGCAAGGGCCGCCTCGGCGCCTACTTTGCCTACGCCGAGCATGAGCAGGGTGACCGCGCCGTTTTCGGCAAAATCGAAGGCTATGCCCAAGGCCGGCACTAAGAGCCATCTATAGCGGGGTTTGGCCTTGCCCGCTCCCGCCTCGCTCGCAGCTTTGCCTGCCGGAGGAATGCCGCTCGGAGCGAAGCGCTTAAGGCCGAAGGCCCAAGCCGAGAGCATAAACAAGCCGTATACCAGGGGAAAGGCCGCATCGAAGGTCCAGCGGTCGTATATGTACGCGGCCCTACCCTCTTCGCCGTAAGAAAGGGCGCGCTCTATAGCCTCTGCAGGCGTATAGAAGAGGCTTGTATCGAAGGACGCTCCCGGGGGCGTATAGACTGCGGCGTCCGCGGCCTTGGCGGGCAGCACGGTAAAGGCAAAGACCATGAAAGCGGCCGTAGCCGTTATGAAGAGCCAGGGCTTAGCCAGAGCGTTGCCCATAGGCTAAGCCTTTGGCGCGGCGCCCGCGTCGGCGGGAGGCGCTTCCGGGCCCGTAGCTGCCGCGGATAGGCTCGCCTCGGCCTTAGCCTTGTCGCTCTTTTTTTCAAGGCGCTTGAGCTTGAATCTTGTAAGGCCATGCTTGAAGGATCCGCCTATGACGGCCGGAAGCATAATGAGGAGGCCGAGCACCAGGCCCGCGGCCAGCGTTATCACCAGGACCAGCGACAGAGAGCCCGAAGCCGACCAGGAAAAGAAGGACACGGTTACCAGGGCCGTATTTTGGCTCGCGAAGAGGGCCACCAGCACCGTGAGGATAATAAGAAGAAAAATGTAAAGGTATTTCATGAAGCGCTCCTAGGGGCGGAGCCTCCCGCAACGGGCCTAACGGCCCGCTGCGGGAGGAGGTATCCATACCCTTAGCACTAGTGTACTACGAAATTGACGAGCTTGCCGGG
>JBFZES010000041.1:0-6525 GCA_041306725.1 Spirochaetaceae bacterium
TGGCTTCAATCCCTAGGGATAGGGGAAGCACGGCTCGATATGGCAGCCCAGCCCTGGCACGAGCCTGGGCTGGGCCTTGAGCTGGCTGGCCAGGGCCTTAACCAGAGTTAGGCCGATGCTCCTCAATGGATCCTTCCACGCTATTAAGTTATCTTTTTGTTTTTACCAACCAAAACGGACTTTGGCCGTATAGTAGAGTATATGGATGAAGGCGACGAAGCGTACGGCGCTTCATGGAGCGTATGGAGACCCAAGGCGGCGGCCTACGCCCGGGCCTTTGGCATAGCGTGTGCCGAGGAGCGCTTTGAAATAGCTGACGAGGCTATAGCCAGAGCCTATGCGGCCCGCGGCCGGTTTGACCAGTCGCGCGATTTCTCGCCGTGGTTCTTCGTCATCGTACGCCGCCTCTGCCTCGATGCGCTCAAGAGAAGACGGGAACTGCCCCTCATTCCAGAGAGGCTCGATGAAGAGCCCGCGCGTACGGCATCGGTAGAGGGAGAGTCTATGGCCGATGAGAAGGACCTGCGCAAGGCGGCGGAATTTTTCATGAGCATGAAAGCGTGGATAGCCCTGGCGGCTTCCATAGGGGTAATGATAGGGCTCATTAGCATACTGGCGCTCTACGACCCGGAACGGGAAAGCGCCAAGCTCGGCGTGAACCTAGCCGTTATGCTCCTGTCCGTCATGCAGGCCCTGCTGTTCATAGCGCTCGTGCCCTACCCCTTAGGGTCCATCGCGCGCCGCCGCCTAAGCGCGGCAGCCTAGTCCTTCCACGGGAAGATCAGGTTGCGCAAGGAGCGCGTGCCGGTCTTCTCGCGCTCCTCCTCGAGTATGTCGTTCCAGGGGAGCTTGCGCCGGTCTGCATCCGGGTGCGCTTCGAGGTAGTCGTACTTGAGCAGGCGCAGGCGCAGGCTCTCGTCCAGCACGAAGAGCACGCCCGCGGGGCCGGGTATGAGGAACACGAAGAAGAGCGAAAGCGCGGATAAAAACAGAACAGAGAGGGCCGTCACCAAGGCGAAGCCGGTGTTATCGAGGAGCATGAGAAAGCTTTTCTTTGCCAGCTTCCGGAATCCGCCGCCCATGCGCGAACGGAAGGGCAGGAAAAACTGGAAGGCCAGCGCGCAGAAAAGGATAGCCCAGAAGCTCAGCGCCGCTATGAATATGCCCAAGGCGCTATCCATGGCGGCGTAAAAGGGAATAACGATGAGGACGACCAGGGCTATGCCCAGGCCAAAGAGAGCCACCAGGGCGCCGGCCTTAAGGCTGCCCCGCAATTCGCCAAAGAAATCCGCGAAGCTAAAGCCGCGGTTATCGGCGAAGGCGCTTACCGCGCGGGAGCTGGCCGTCAAGTACACGCCTATCCAGTAGAGGCAGGCCAAAGCGATGGCGATAGACAGGGCGGGTATGGCGCTCAAGGCCACGCTTGCCATGAGGGGCAGGGTAACGGTAACGATGAAGCCCACATTGATCATGGCCAGGCGATACAGGTTATCCCAAAGGCCGTAAAAGCTTTTCTTAAGCAGGAATCCTATCATGGGCCCATGGTACCCTAAAACGCCGCGTAACGCTAGCGTAAACCCAACGCGCTTATAGCGCGTCCGGATTTATCTTTCGGGTCCAGCGATCGGTCTTGTAGAGCGCATAGGCTATGGCCGTAACGCCCAGGTTGGACACGAACATGGACCACCAGATGCCCACCGGCCCCCAAGCCAAGCCAAAGGCCATGATATAGAGCAGGGGAACGCGGAGCACCCAGAGGCGTATTATGTTGTTTGCCATGACCGGCACCGTATCCCCGCCGCCCTGAAAGGCGCCATTGAGCACGTTAAAGAGGGCGAAGAACACCACCGACAGCGATACGATGCGGAATTGCATAACCCCGTGGGCTATCACCTCGGGGTCGTCCACGAAAAAGCGCGTAAACGACGCGCCAAAGAAGAAGGTAAGGCTCATGGCCACGCTGATGAAGGCGAGTATAGTCAGGAGGGACTGCTTTACCACCAGCTTGGCTTTAGCCGTATCCTTGGCCCCGAGGCTTTGGCCCACCAGGCTAGCCGTAGCCTGCGAGAAGCCCATGGCGGGCATATTGAAGAGCCCTATGATGCGATTGCCTATGCCAAATGCCGCTATGACGGCCGTGCCGAAGGCGTTTACCGCCCCTTGCATGACCGTAAAGCCCAGGGTCGATACGGCCTGGCCGAACGATGAAGGCAGGCCGATGCGGGTAAGCAGCAACACGCTCTCCTTCTTAAGGGCCATGTGCCGTAAGCGCAGCCGCACGCCGAAACGGCCCGTCACAAGGAGTTCAAGCGATATGGCGGCCGCCACGGCGCGGCTAATGACCGTGGCTATGGCCGCGCCGGCCACCCCCATGGGTGGAATGGGGCCAAGGCCGAATATAAGGATAGGGTCGAGGACTATGTTGAGCGCCACGGTAACGAGCTGTATCTTGAATGGCGTCACGCTATTGCCCACCGACTGCAAAGCGCTCGAGAGGATGAAGGACATGAACATGAGCGGTATCTCGAACATCATGATACGCATGTAGATGAGCGTGGGTGCGTACACGTCGGCGGGGACGCGCAGGAGCGCAAGCAGCGGCTCGGCGAAGAGTATGCCGGCGAGCGTGAGCAGGGCGCTTGAATAGAGGGTAAGGGCGGCCATCTGCCCCAGGTAAAAATCTAACTTGCCCCGTTCGGCGGGTTCACGCGCCGCCTTCCCTTTAGCCTGCGCCATCAAGGTAGCGCCTGCCATGGTAAAGCTCGAGCCGAAGACCGTGAGGAGCATGAGTATGTTAAAGGCTATTGAGGGGGCGGCAAGGGCTTCCTTCCCGAGTTTGCCCAGGAAGTAGCTGTCGGCGATATTATAGAGGGTATGGACGAATTGCCCCGCCATGAGGGGCAGGGCCAAGCGTAAAAGCCGCGCGTAAAGCGCCCGCGGCGTCTCGTGCACCGGATGTACTTCCATGTGGGGGCCATACTATAGCCAAGCTCATCATTTGACAATACTACACGTTCAACTATCTTGAACAATAGGGCCAAGCATATCGAAGCTCAGCGTGGGCACATCGCCCGCGGAGGTAGCGGCCAGGCGCTCGCGCAGGGCCGGCCGCAGCTCGCAGAGCTTCACGGCGAAGCCGCGGGCATCGGCGGCATTGCCGCCGGCTACGGCGCGCGCTAAGCCCATGATTGCGCGCTCTTCAAGCCCGATAAGGGCATGTATACCGCCCTCCGCCTCTAGCTCCCTCCCCTCTACGGCGCGGAAGCTCCTCATGCGCACGAGTATGCCGCCGACCAGTTCGGCGAGCCTGTTGCCGCTGGCCTTGAGCAGCTCACGCATGAAGGCTTCGAAGAGCCCTCGCAGGAGTTCAGGGCCGCCCTCCGATGGCTTAAGCGCTTCTTTGCCAAAGGCCTCCAAATAGGCCTCAGCCCCGCGCAGCATGCGCTCCCGGCTTTCGCCGGAGGCGCGCTCTGCGCTTAGGGCCGCTATGCCGGGCAACAGGAGCCCGTAGAATTCCTCTATATCGAGCGCCGTGCCCCCGTTCCGCGACAGCGCCAAGAGCAGGGCTTCGGAGAAGGCTTCGCCGCGGGCCGCGCGCACGTAGGTGCCCCTGCCCCGCCGTATCTCCACGAGGCCCTTGGCTATGAGCAGCCGTATGGCGTCCCGTACCACCGAGCGGCTTACCCCGTAACGGCGAGACAGCTCAGTTTCGGTTGGCAGGGCCTGGCCCTCGGCCAGCTCGCCGCTAACGATGGCGTTCCGAAGATCCCGCTCAAGGAGCTCGGGCAAATTCGCGTCGCGCCCAATGCGTTCAAAGCTCATGGCATGGCCTCCTTATGCGCTAGGCCTAGGCTTCCCGCGGATCCATATCGCCTCGGGGGCTCGGCAGGGCAAAATACAGGCCTGAGGACAGCATAAGCGCGCTTGAAGCAAGGACCCAGGCAAAGGGAATAGAATACGAGCGCGCCAGCGCGCCTAAGGCTATAGAGCCGGCCAGGCCGCCGAGCTGCAGGAAGAGCGAACTCAACGAGAGCATGGTCGCCCGGGAATCGGACTCGAGCTCCTCGTTGAGCAGGGTTCCCTCAGGCGAGGAAGACAGCCCATTGGCCGCGAAGCATAGAATATAGAGCGACGAAAAAACGTAGAGCCGGCCCGCGGCCGCAAGGCCCATGTACAGGATGCCCATGAGCAGCCTGGAAAGGCCCAGGAAGAGCCCAAAGCGCCTGCGGCTCAGGCGGAAGAGCGGGGTGGAGGCCATGCTGCCCAGCGCGGAGGCGGCGAAATAGCCGAAGCCCAAAAAGCCCAGGATAGCGCTCGATGCGTCGGGGCTGGCAAGATCGTGTACCCGGGGCTGCCAGAATTGCTCAAGCCCCGCTATCGCGAAGCCCCAGGCAAGGCCTCCAAGGAGGAGCAGGGATATAGTTCTGTTCGTAAAGCCCGAGCGAAACGCGCCCCCTAAGCGCCGCGACAGGGCGGCAAGCTCGGCGAGCCGCGCCCGTACGCCCCGGCCGCTCGCCTGGCCGCCTTGGCCGCCCCTCGTCCCGTGGCCGTGCGTGGTTGTATCCGGCGGCACAAGGGCCGCGCTCAGGGCAAACTGGCAGGCCGCCAGGGCCATATAGGCAAGCAGGTTCAGCGTATAGGGCCCCTTTTGGCCGGGAAGGAGGGCTAGCTGCGCTAGGGGCAGATAGCCGCCTACGAGCGAGGCGAGCCCGAGGGCGAGCGGCACCGCTATGCCCGCCTTGGCTAGTATGGGCTGTATATCCATGCCGGCCTCCAGGGCGTAGAGCCGGTCGATGAACAGAGCCTCAACCGAGCCCGAGGAAAAAGCGCGGGCCAGGCCCATGGCCATAAAGCCGAAGGCAAGCGACAGAAACGACGATGCGGCGAGAGCGAGAGCCCCGCCGCAGATATTGAGGCAGAGCGCCGCCAGGTATACCTTCTTGCGCCCGATAAGGTCCGATAAGGCGCCGGAAGGTAGCTCGGCGAGTACCACCGTACCGGAATACAGCGCCATGAGCAGGCCCAATTGCAGGTAGTCCATGCCCTTGTCAAGGATTATGAGCGAAAGCACGGGAAAAAGTATGCCCGCCATAAACCAATGCATGGACTGGTTAAAGATGAATAGCCGCGCCGTACCGGCGACCGAAGCCTTGGCCTTATCATGCTTACTCATCATTGCCGCTCCTGTTTTCATAGGACATCATATGTCGTATGTCTAAGAGTACTAGAAAGCTAGCGAGCGGTCAAGCGGAAAAGCGATAAGGTTCGAAGCCGAGGCTGCCGCGCCGCGCTAGGCGCCTGTCGGCGCTTGACAGAGGAGCCAGGCGCGGCAAGGATGGAAGGCATGCGAAGCACCGGCAGCTCGATAATCGCCTTGGCCATCCTTTCGGCCTTGCTTTCCCCTACGCCGCTCTATCCGGAGGACGCGTCGGCGCGGGAACGATCCGCCCTGCGCTTCTACCTCCAGCCCTACGCGGGGGCTAGGCTCAGCGTATCGGGGAAGGGAGCGGCTTACGCCCTGCAAAAAGCCGAGAACAGCCTCGGCCTTTTATCGTTGAACCCGGATACAGGCTGGTTCGCGCAGGCTGCCGATTCCTCCAAGCCCGGCGCGGCCTTAGGGGAGGCTGCAAGCCTTGAGCCTACGCTGCGCATAAGCAAGGCGGGCTACGAGCCCTTCAGCATAGCGTTGAGCGAACTGCGCGCCGGGGATGAAACGGGAAAGCCCGCCTTTATAGCCTTGAGGAAGCGCGGGTCGCTCTACGCCCTTGAGCGCTTAATCGCCACGGGCAGGCAGCCCAAGAGCGTGACCTTCATAGACGGCCGGCGCGTGGCCGTGCCCCTGCTGGACGGGCCGGGCATAGACATCGTGGACGTGTACAGCAGCAACAGCCAGAGAATAGCCCCGCCGCAAGCATACGCCCGCCATCACGGCTTCGTGGAATCGCTCGTGCTCGCGGGGCGCGACGAACTCTGGGTAAGCCAAATGACCACGGGGAGCATCCACGTCTTTAGCCTCTCTACCCTAGCCTACAAAGCGACTATACGGAGCGGCGGCGTATGGGGCAAGGTGCTGGCCTATAATCCCGCCCTGGACCGCGTGTTCTTCAGCAACTGGGTAAGCCAGGACATAAGCGTCATAGACCCCAACGCTTACCTTGAGGAAAGCCGCGTGAACTGCGGCGCGGTGCCGCGGGGCATGGCCTTCTCCGCCGACGGCCTTTTTATGTACCTGGCGCAGTACGAAGTACAGGGCAAAGCCATAGGGCGCCTGCTCAAGGTGGAATTATCCAGTATGGCTATCGTGGCCAGGCTCGGCGTTGAAGGCTCCAAGCGCCACATCGTGCGGGACGCGAAACGAAAGCTGCTGTACGTATCGGACATGGCGCGGGATATCGTCGAGGTATACGATCTAGCCGACGACAGCCTCATTGCGAGCGTAGCGGTAGGCGCCAAGCCCAACACCATTGAACTGTCGCCGGACGGCAGGCTGCTCTACGTATCCTGCAGGGGCCCGAACAATCCGGA
>JBFZES010000042.1:0-6613 GCA_041306725.1 Spirochaetaceae bacterium
CTCGCCGCCGACCTGTACCTGGGCAGCAAGCGGGCTACCATAGAAGGCCTGGATATGGCGCTCAACGTAAATACCCTCGTGCATACGCGCTGGCGTATCGTCACCGCCAACAACGTTAACGAGATCAACGCCTCGCGCGCCCGGCTCTTAGGCATATCGGCGCTTATCCTGATCATATCGATTGCGGTAAGCGCGGTGGCGGCGGGCTACGTATCGCTGCGCATATCGCGCCCCATCAACAGGCTCAAGGAAACCATGCTCCGCATAGAGGGCGGCGACCTCGACGCGCCTATAGACCTGTCGGGGCAGCGGGAAATAGCGCTCCTGTCGCACTCCTTCACGAGGATGGTGGCCAGGATACGACAGCTTATGGCCAGCCTCGTCGACGAGCAGAAAGAGAAGCGCAAGACCGAGCTTCGCGCCTTGCAGAACCAGATAAACCCGCACTTCCTCTACAACACCTTGGATTCCATCGTATGGCTCGCCGAGCACCAGCGCAGCAAGGACGTCATTACCACCGTCGTGTCCCTGGCCCGCTTCTTCCGCATAAGCATATCCAAAGGCCAGACCTTCATTCCCATAGAGGACGAGATAGCGCACGTGGAGAATTACCTTACCATACAGAGCATACGCTACGTAGACCGCTTCAAGCACTCGGTAAGCCTGCAGCCGGGCATGCGCGGCATGAAGGTCATGAAGCTCATACTCCAGCCCATCGTGGAAAACGCCATCTACCATGGCGTGGGCGACGAGGACGGCCACATAGCCATACGCGGGCGCGTGGAAGGCGGGCACATCGTGTTCGCGGTAACCAATACCGGCTACGGCATAAGCGACGAAAAGATACGCGAGATGTACGCCATCATGGCCGGGGGCGGCGAGCCTTCCAGCGTGGGCATACGCAACGTATACCAGCGGCTAAAGCTCTATTACGGCGACCGCGCCGACATACGCATAACGAGCGTCCCCGACGAGAGCACCACCGTCACGCTCTACATACCCACAGAACCGGGCCAGGAGAATTGACGCCATGAAACGCCCCGCGATAGCCGTCCTAAGCATCAAGCTCTTATGCTGCCTTGCCCTCGTCCTTCTGGCGGGCTCCTGCTCGGCTCAGCAAGCCCGGGTGGGTCTGCTGCTCTATAACCAGGCCGATCCTTACATTGAGGCCTTCGCCAAGCAGATACAGGAGGAAGCGGGTTCCTCGTTCCTTACCCTGCTGTTCGACGCAGGCAATTCCCAGCTCATACAAAACGAGCAGATCGACGCCCTGCTGGCCAAGAAGCCGGCGCTCATGATGCTGAATCCCGTGGATAGGCTGGCTTCCCACGCGCTCATACGCAAGCTGCAAGCCGAGGATATCCCTATCATATTCTTTAACCGCGAGCCCTTGGCCAAAGACCTGGCCCTGTGGGAACGCTGCTATTACGTAGGCGCGCAGGCCGAACAGTCGGGCCAGATGCAGGCGGAGCTGGTCATGGAGCTCTTCGGGGGCAAGCCGGCGGAACTCAACGCGTATGACAGGAATAATGACGGCGTTATCCAATTGGTCATATTAAAGGGCGAACAGGGGCACCAGGACGCGGAATTACGCACCAAGGAGCTCTTGCGCAGCTTCGAGTCGCGCGGCTTCAGGCTGGAACTCCTTGCCGTAGAGGTAGCCAATTGGAAGCAGGATGAAGCCTACGAGAAAATCGGCCCGCTCCTGCGCGCCCATCAGGGCAGGATAGAGCTTATCGCCTCTAATAACGACGCCATGGCCCTTGGCGCCATCATGCGCCTGCGTCAGCTGGATTATTTCAAGGACGACGACAAGAACGGCAAGGTGGATCGCTTCGACCAGAGCTGGCTGCCCATAGTAGGCATAGACGGGCTGCGGGAAGCGGAGGAATCCATACGCGAGGGCTATCTCTACGGCACGGTCAAGAACGACTCCTTAAGCATGGCCAAGGCCATGGTCGAGCTCGCGTCCCGCCTCATAGCGGGAGAACGGCCGGAGTCCGCCGCTTATACGCTGGAAGCCGACAAGTATATTTGGATAGATTATCAGCCCTTCATTCGCTAACGAAACCCGCTGTGCTCGATTAAGCAAAATCTCCGCAGAATTTTACATTGTTAGTTCATAAGCCGCCGGATAAGCTGTGAGAATGAGCGGTTCCATTTCGGAGCCGCATTTCCCGCAAAGGAGACCTTATGAAACGTGGTATTGGAATACTGGCGATCGCCATCCTCCTCACCCTCGTCGTGGCCTGCGCCCCCAAGGCTGAGTCCACCGCGACCAAGCAGGTAGTGATAGGCGCCAACATCTACAGCTTCGCCGACAACTTCATGAACGGCGTTATGAAGCCCGAACTCGAGAGCTACGCCGCCGGCAAGGGCGCCAAGATCGAGATCGTAGATTCCGAGGGCCAGCAGGCTAAGCTCAACGATCAGATAGACGTGTTCATCAGCAAGAAGGTCAGCGTCCTGGCCATCAACCTGGTCGATCCCGCCGCCGCGAGCTCCGTCATAGCCAAGGCTAAGGCCGCGAATATCCCCCTCGTGCTCTTCAACAAAGAGCCCACCGAAGCCGGCGCCATGGCCAGCTACGACAAGGTGTGGTACGTAGGCACCAACTCCGCCGAGTCCGGCATAATCCAGGGCCAGATGATGGTCACCGACTGGAAAGCCAATCCCGCCTGGGACCTCAACAAGGACGGCGTGGTACAGTACGTGCTGCTTAAGGGCGAGCCCGGGCACCCCGACGCCGAAGCCCGCACCCGCGAGTCCGTCAAGGCTTTCGTGGACGCCGGCATCAAGGTCGAGCAGCTTGCCCTCGAAGCCGATCCCAACTGGTCCACCCAGCACGGCAACGACAAGATGGCTACCTGGCTTACCTCCAGCTTCGGCAAGAAGATCGAGCTGGTTATCTGCAACAACGACGGCATGGCTTTTGGCGCTATCAACGCCCTCAAAGCGGCCGGCGTCAAGCTTCCCCTCTACGGCGTGGACGCCCTTGACCAGGCCCTTACCCACATAGCCGACGGCGAAATGAACGGCACCGTGCTCAACGACGGCGTCAACCAGAGCCGCGCTACCCTGGACCTGGCTATCAACGCCGCCATGGGCAAGGCTCCCACCGATGGCACCAAGTGGACCATCACCACCGATGGCACCAAGGCCGTACGCGTCGCTTACCTCCCCGTTACCCCCGCCAACTACAAGGAATTCAGGAAGTAATTCCTAGGATTAGGGTATACTGACTACATTGGCGTCCCCGGCCGCAAAGCCGGGGACCCGGCCTCGCGGCCGGAAGCGCCATTGAAAACGCGGGCGGGGGCTACTCCGCCCGCGCCATCATTCCGTAGCAAGGGGTGCACCGTGCAAGAGTATCTCCTAAGCATTCGAGGCGTATGCAAATCCTTCTCAGGCGTACAGGTGCTCAAGGACGTACGGCTTGACGTCCGGCGCGGGAGCGTACACAGCCTCATGGGCGAGAACGGCGCGGGCAAGTCGACGCTCATGAAATGCCTATTCGGCATCTATCGCCAGGACGCGGGCGAATTTTTCCTTGAAGGCAAGCCCTTCAACTTTACCGACCCCAAGCATGCCCTTGAGAACGGCGTATCCATGGTGCATCAGGAACTGAACCAAGTCGTGCAACGGACTATCTCCGATAATATCTGGCTTGGCAGGTATCCCACGAAAGGCCCCTTCGTAGACGAGAAAAGGATGCGTTCCGATTCTCTGGCCCTGTTCAAGCGGCTCAATATACACCTCGACCCTGATACCATGCTGAGCCAGCTCTCCGTATCCCAGCGGCAGATGGTCGAGATAGCCAAGGCCATATCCTACGACGCCAAAATAATAGTCCTCGACGAGCCCACCTCGTCGCTTACCGAGCACGAGGTGGATCTCCTCTTCGAGATCATCGGCGTGCTCAAGGGCCAAGGCGTCGGAGTCATTTATATTTCCCATAAAATGGACGAGATCTTCAAGATATCCGACGATGTAACCGTGCTCCGCGACGGCCTCTACGTAGGCACCGACTCCGTGGAAAACCTGACTATAGAGAAGGTCGTCAATATGATGGTGGGCCGCGACCTCAAGGATCGCTTCCCGCCCAAGACCAACAAGCCCGGCGCCGTACACCTTTCGGTCAACAACGTGTCCACGAAGTACCCGCCGCTAGTCCGCGATGTCAGCTTCGAGCTCCGCAGCGGCGAGATACTCGGCATAGCGGGGCTCGTGGGAGCCGGGCGCACGGAGCTTATCCAGTCCATATTCGGGGTACGAACCCTGGTAACGGGCGATATCAGCATAGACGGCAAGGCCGTGCATAATCGTAAGCCCACCGATTCTATAGCCCATGGCTTCGCCTACCTTACCGAAGAGCGGCGCGAAACCGGCATCTACCCCCTGGCCGACATTACCTTCAACTCGACCATAGCCAATATACGCGCGTACCGGAATAAGGCGGGCTTCCTCGTCAATAAACGCATGGACGACGACGCGGATAAGCAGATAGCGGCCATGCGCATAAAAACGCCAAGCAAGAGAGAGCCCATACGCTCACTGTCCGGCGGCAACCAGCAGAAGGTAATCATAGGCCGCTGGCTCCTTACCCAGCCGGACATACTCCTGCTCGACGAGCCCACGCGCGGCATCGACGTAGGCGCTAAGTACGAAATTTACCAGCTCATCATTAACTTGGCGGCCTTGGGGAAATCGGTCATCGTGATTTCCTCGGAGATGCCCGAACTCATAGGCATTACCAATCGTATATTGGTCATGAGCAACGGCCGCATGGCGGGTATACTCGATACGGACAAAACGAGCCAAGAGGAAATTTTCCATTTGGCTACCAAATACTTAAGCAACACGAGGGAGGCCGAGGTATGAGCAACGCGGTAGCACGGGTTCGCCAGCCCATAACCGGTGAGAGAGTCAAGGAATTCTTCATCAAGAACGCTATTTATATAGTCATCCTGATGATTATCCTCTTCATCATCATTAAGGAGCCGGCCTTCCTGTCGGTTAACGTATTTAGGAACATTTTAAGCCAAAGCGCGGTGCGCCTGATACTGGCCTTCGGCGTGGGGGCCATCATTATCACGCAGGGCACGGACCTGTCGCTCGGGCGCATGGTGGGCTTCGCCACCATCATAGCCGGTTCCCTCCTTCAGAGGGCCGAGTACGCGTCGCGCTTCTATACCGACCTTCAGCCGCTTCCTATCTTCGTGCCCCTCCTCATAGCCTGCGTAGTCATGGCCTTCTTCAGCGCCATCAACGGCTGGATAGTGGCCAACTTCAAGATCCACCCCTTCCTGGCAACCTTAGGCATGAGCATAGCCCTCTATGGCATACTCTCCATCTATTTCGCCTCGGGCGACGCGGGCGGGCAGCCCATAGGCGGCTTCGATACCCGCTATACGGAGTTCGTGATAGGCTCGACCCTGGGCATTCCGAACCTCGTCATATACGCCTCTATCATATCCGTCATCGTGTGGGTCATATGGAACAAGACTACCTTCGGCAAGAACATATACGCCGTGGGCGGCAACCCGGAGGCCGCCAAGGTATCGGGCGTCAATGTCACCAAGACCATCATACTGGTATACGTCATGGCCGGCGTGCTCTACGGCATAGGCGGCTTCCTTGAGGCCGCCCGCATAGGCAGCGCCAACAACGGCACGGGCACCGGCTATGAGCTCGACGCCATAGCGGCCTGCGTGGTGGGCGGCATATCGTTCTCCGGCGGCATAGGCAAGGTATCCGGGGCCATCACCGGCGTGCTCATGTTCCAGGTCATAAGCTACGGCATGACCTTCATAGGGCTGGACCAGAACCTTCAGTACATTTTCAAGGGCGTCATCATAGTCGCGGCCGTGGCGCTCGACGCCAAGAAATACATTAAGAAAACCTGAGTGAGGCTCCCCTATGGGAGCCATGCCAAGCCAGTCAAAAAGTTAAAGATCGGGCCGGCGGAAGTGGAAGCGCCGCCGGCCTATGGTCTTGCTTATGGCAACCAGCGCACGCAGAGGCTGCGC
This sequence comes from Spirochaetaceae bacterium, assembly GCA_041306725.1. Taxonomy (GTDB): domain Bacteria; phylum Spirochaetota; class Spirochaetia; order Treponematales; family UBA12059; genus UBA5200. Next base: position 6,030 of record JBFZES010000042.1, read on the forward strand.
TTTCCCAATACCGTGATGCTCTGAGCCTGAGCGGCCCGGCCCCCCGCCATGCCCGCGCATACATGCAACGGCAGCAGGTGTTCCTCCCGGGGGTGGCAATAGCGGGCGTACGGCGCGCCTTCCCAGGCGGCCAGCTTCTCAAGGCGGCGCTCAGGCGCTATGCCCGGGTCGCAGCAGCTGTCCTCAAGCCAGGCCTGAAAACCCTCATTGCGGGGGTCGCGGCCGGAAGCGCCGAAAAATTCGCCCATATTGTGAAACGAGAAGCCCGAGCCAAGCACGAGCAAATCTTCGCCGGCCAGGGCGGCCAGGGCGGCGCCCATGCGCAGGTGAAGCGCGGCATCGAGCCCTCTCACGAGCGATACCTGGATACAGGGCAGCTCCGCATCCGGATACATGAGCGAGAGCGGCACGAAGAGCCCATGGTCAAAGCCGCGCTTATCGTCGAGCCGCGGGGAGTATCCCGCCGCCTCGAGCGCCAGTACCGCGCGGCCGGCCAAGGCCGGATTCCCCGGCGCGGGATAGCGCAGGCGGTAAGCCTCTTCGGGAAAGCCATAGTAGTCGTAGACCAGCCCGGGAGCAGAAGA
>JBFZES010000043.1:0-2878 GCA_041306725.1 Spirochaetaceae bacterium
CGGAGCGCGGCGCAGGCTCGCCGTAACGAGCTCCGCCGATGCGGGCGAGCTTAAGGCCAGGGCCACGGAGGGGAAGTACTCGTCGGGGCCCGTGCCGCCGCCCGATGCCGCCTGGGAGTCCACGACGCGCGATACTCCCTTGGGCAGCCTGTCGCGTATCTTGCGCGCCAGCCTCTTTAGCTCTTCTAGGGGGCGCTCGCGGGCCATGCCCGCCGGCCCGCTTTGGCCGTTGAGCCTGTGCACGAGGGCGCGCTCGAGGAGGGCGTATATGGTCTTGCCGGGCCTGAAGGCGCGGTAGAGCGGATGGGCGCGCAGCAGGGCCACAAGCTCGGCCTTGCCCGCCGCTATGCCGGCCTGGGGGCCGCCTAGGAGCTTATCGCCGGAAAAGCATACGAGGGCGCAGCCGGCCTTTATATAGGCTTTGGCGGGGGTCTCCCCAGGTATATCCTCGTCTGTACAGCCCGAGCCCTGATCCACCAGCACCGGTATGCCAGGGGGCAGGGACTTTACGAGTTCGGCGGGGGAAGGGCGGCGGGTAAAGCCGCGCAGGGCGAAATTGGAGCTATGGACGACGAGCACGCAGGCGGTATCCGGGCCTACGGCCTTGGCGTAGTCCGCGGCGTCCACGATATTCGTCGTGCCCACTTCCACGAAGCGGGCGCCCGCCAGCTCGAGTATTTCCGGCACGCGGAAGCCGCCGCCTATCTGCACTTGCTCGCCCCTGGCCACGATGACCTCGCGGCCCTTGGCCAGGGCGCTTATCGCCAAGAGCACGGCGGCGGCGTTGTTATTGGCTATGAGGGCGTCTTCCGCGCCGCAAAGCGACGCCGCCAGTTCGGGCACGAGGCCACCGCGGCCGCCCCTCTTGCCGTCCTCAAGGCTCATTTCCACCGGCGCGTAGGAGCTGTTCGCCTCCCGCGCCTCGTCCCAAAACGACGCGGCCAGGGGAGAGCGACCCAGGTTGGTATGGAGGATGATGCCCGTGCCGTTGAGCACCTTCTTGAAGCGCTTGCGCTCATGCTTTTCGAGGCCGCGGAGGACGAGCAGCCTGCAGGCCTCGGCCTCGGGTATGAAGCCCTCGTCTGCCAGGGCTCGCCTCCGTACCGCAGCGAGCGCATGGCTCACCGCGTGCGCCACCAGCGGCCGCGATATGAGATCTTCGTAAGCAGCCACCGCAGGATCGGCGAGCAGGCGCTCGGCCTGCGGTATCCTGGCTAATCGTTGATTGGTTTCCATAAGCATTACGGAAGAGGCAGGAATCGAACCTGCCGCCGCGCGTCGCGCGGCCCACGGTTTTGAAGACCGCGGGAGCCACCAGACCCCATCAGCTTCCCCTTTGTTATCATTATAGTACGGGCGCTCCTATGCTCGCGTCAAGGCTCGTCAGTCTGGTGGGGTTCGCCGGCCTAGCCGCCTTTACGGGCGAGTATGGCCATCACGTCGCCGAAGCCCCAGCGCTTGGCCGCCCTGTCCAGGAATCGCTTGATAGGAGCGGGCGCTAAGCCCTGCGCCATGCCTCCCCAGGTCTGTATCTTGAGCACGGTAAAGCCCCTGTCCTCCAGCAGCCTACAGAGGCCTTTTTGGCTGAACAGGTGGGCATGGTCGGCTATGGCGCTGCGCCAGCGCGCGCCGAAGAGCCGCGCCTGCAGGCCCGATACCGTGGGCGTTATGGTTATGCAATAGCCGCCCGGCTTGAGCGCCCGGGCCAGTTCGTCCAGCAGTTCGCCGGGTTCGGGTATGTGCTCGATAAGGTGGCTTGAGTGTACTAGGTCGAAGCTGCCCGGGGCGAAGCGGGCGTCGTGAAACGTGCCTATGCGTATGTCCACGCCGCGCGTCTTTATGCCGTACTCGGCCGAGCCGCGGCACAGCTCAACGCCTACGGCTTTCCAGCCGCGATCCCGCGCATGCTCGACCAAGGCGCCCGTGGCGCAGCCCAGGTCAAGGAAGGCCCTGTCCGCCGGCAGCGATGCTTCCAGCTCGTCAAAGCCAAGATCGTCCAGGCCAAGGCGCATGAGCTTAAAGAAGGGAGCGGCGCTTTCTATCTCATAGGCCTTGTAGTCCTCGTCATAGCGCTCCGCGAAGTCCTTGGCAAGGGGCCTTGGATTCTGGTACACGTGGCCGCAGCCGCGGCAGCGGGCGAAGGCGAAGCCCTTCAAGCGCCACAGCGGCTTTACCGCCGAAGCGCCGCATACGGGGCAGCGCGCCGCTTCGAGGCGTTCGCCGGGCTTAGGCTCGGTATAGTAGGTTTTTCCTCGTTCTTTCACCATATGCTTATCGGCGTACCGTGCCCGCCCGCTTGACCGCATAACGGCGCTAAGCTACGCGCCGAAGGCTTGCCTAGCGCCCTTGAAGCGGTTTTTTGATTTGACCTAGCCGTGAATTTGGTACATGATGATGCCGCCCTCGCCGGAGCCTAGCCGGATAGGGTGGCTATTTTTTTGTAGCCTCATGAAGAGCCTCTCGCGCCTTGCGCGGAAAGGAGGGAATATGGATAGCGACACGGTACGCCTCACGGCGCTCTGCTCCGCGGCCGGGTGAGCCGCTAAAATGGGTCCTGAGGCCCTGGCGCAAGTTTTGCGCCCCTTAGCGAATTTCCTGCCGGCCGATCGCGCCTCATCCCTCCTTTCGGGTATGGCCGAAGGCGACGACGCCGCGGTGTACAGGCTCAACGACGGGCAATGCCTTATCTTTACCGTCGATTTCTTTACGCCCGTGGTGGACGACCCCTACGACTTCGGCGCCATAGCGGCGGCTAACGCGATGTCGGACGTGTACGCCACCGGAGGCGAGCCCATCCTGGCGCTCAATCTGGCGGCTTTTCCTCCGGACTTAAGCCCGGCCGTCATGGAAGCCATTTTTAGGGGCGGGGCGGAGAAGG
>JBFZES010000044.1:0-16613 GCA_041306725.1 Spirochaetaceae bacterium
GACCGTCGTGCGCCATGCCGGCCGGCTTTCTGCGGGCAGCCCCGCCTGGGAGCGAGCCCTAGAGCTCGTCGGCCAGGAGCCGTATCGGGCCTTTGTCGCCCTCGGCGCGCCGCTTGGCACGGTCGGGCTCTTCGAGGCGCTGCGGGAGCGCCGGCCGGGGATAGTGCTCGTATCGCTGGGCTACCCGGACGATCCCTTGGCCATGCAGGCGGCGGCCGATCTGGCGGTCACCCTAGACCATGAGGCTAAGAGCGCCACGCTTGCCCGCTTAGCGGCCAATTTCGGCGCCGAGGGCATAGCGCATCTGGTCGTCAAAGGCGACGAGCGTTCCTGGGAAGCCGAGCTCCGCGGCGCTACCCTATCGCGCCTCGCAGCCGAACGCGGCCTCGCCTATGAGCGGAAGGAGCTTACGCTGGCCGATATGCGTAAGGATCCCGCCCTCGTGGCGGCGGAGCTCGTGGCGGCGGCCGCCTCCGGAAAGCCTTGGGCATATACCAGCGATGCGCCGGAATTGGCAGAGCAGCTCTTCTATGCGGCCTTAGATGGCGGGGACTTCTATATAGAGGGCGCAGCGCCCTTGTATGGCGTGCGCTACGGCGGCGCGGCGAACCTCGACGACCTGCCGCGCGCTTTTGATAGCGCGGCCTTGAGCCGCGGCGCCGCCGGCCGCGCCGCGTTCTGGCCCGGCGAGCAGACGGAAGCCCTGGGCCGCGCCTTGCTCTCCCATGTCGCCGCTTCCGTGGCAAGGCCCGCCCTGCTCCGCGACGCCGAGGCCTTGGGCAGGGCCCTACGCAAGTCCTGGCCCGCGTCGGCTTGGCTCGTGGAGCAGTACCGGGACCCGGACAGCAAGGTGCGGGCCAAGAATCACCTCAGCTTAAGCTCCTATGCCTACGTGGCCGGCAGGGGTTATATAAAATTTTAAGTAGTCCATATGCGTTGACAAAAGCCCGTGAGAGGCACAAAATATAGCCCCGAACGGATACCACCAAGGAGGTACCAATGAAGAAAGGCCTGAGCGTAATGCTCATCGCACTCATGGCGCTGGCTCTCACACTAGCCGGTTGCCAGAAAGCCGCGGCTCCCGCGGGAGATACCGCGCAAGCTAAAGCCGCATTCCATATCGGCGTCGTTACCGGTACGGTTTCTCAGTCCGAGGACGATCTCCGCGGCGCTGAAGAGCTTATCAAGCGCTACGGCAAAGTGGCCGATGGCGGCATGATCCAGCACATCACCTATCCTGATAACTTCATGGATCAGCAGGAAACCACGATCTCCCAGGTAGTGGCCCTCGCCGACGATCCGCTCATGAAGGCTATCGTTATGAACCAGTCGGTGCCCGGCACCGCCGAAGCCTTCAAGCGCGTACGCGCCAAGAGGTCCGATATCCTGCTCCTTGCCGGCGAGCCCCACGAAGATCCCCTCGTGATCCAGGCCGCGGCCGACCTCGCGCTGAACAGCGACTTTATCAGCCGCGGCTACACCATCATATGGGCCGCCAAGCAGCTTGGCGCCGATACCTTCGTGCACATATCCTTCCCCAGGCATATGTCCTATGAGACGCTCGGCCTCCGCCGGCAGATCATGGAAGAGGCTTGCAAAGACCTCGGCATGAAGTTCGTATTCGAGACCGCTCCCGACCCCACCTCTGACGTTGGCGTTGCCGGCGCCCAGCAGTTCATTCTCGAGAAAGTGCCCGCCTGGATCCAGAAGTACGGCAAGAACACCGCCTTCTTCTGCACCAACGACGCCCACACCGAGCCCCTGCTTAAGCAGCTGCTCCAGTACGGCGGCCTCTTCGTGGAAGCCGACCTTCCCTCTCCCCTCATGGGCTATCCGGGAGCTCTCGGCATAGACCTGACCGCAGAGGCCGGCAACTTCCCCGCCATCCTCAAGAAGGTTGAGCAGGCCGTGGTAGACAAGGGCGGCGCTGGCCGCTTCGGCACCTGGGCCTTCTCCTATGGCTTCACCGTGACCGCCGGCCTCGGCGAGTTCGCCAAGAACGTCATTGAAGGCAAAGCGCAGAAGAACGACCTTAACGCGCTCTACGCGGCGTTCTCCGTGTATACCCCCGGCGCCCAGTGGAACGGCGGATCCTATATCGACGCCAACACCGGCGTGAAGGCTAACAACCACTTGCTCGTGTACATGGACACCTACGTGTTCGGAAAGGGCTACCTGCCCACCACCAAGCAAGCCGTGGCCGACAAGTACTACAACATGAAGTTCTCCAAGTAAGGACCCTTGCGCGCGCCTCGGCCGCTAAAAGCCGCGGCGCGTTCACCGATCCGAGCGAGCGGGCTTCTTAGCCCGCGATACGATTAGCGGCGCTTAGGCGCCGCTTTTTTTTGACAGGCGCGCTCAACTGGGTATATCATGAATCCGCTCTCGACGGCCGCTCCGCGGCCGCGCCAACCGGGCCGATCCCGACAGGGACAGCGGCGGCCCACAAGAAAAGGTAGGGAACATGCCCAACGATACCCCTTTACTGTCTCTAGAGGGCATCTCGAAGGACTTCTACGGCAACTCCGTGCTCGCCGACGTTAGCTTTTCCGTGGGGAAGGGCCAGATAGTCGGCCTCGTGGGAGAGAACGGGGCGGGTAAGACCACCCTGATGCGCATACTCTTTGGCATGCCCGTCATAGCCGAGACCGGCGGCTTCGGCGGCAGCGTTAAGCTCGATGGCCGCGAGGTGTTTTTCAAGAGCCCTTTCGACGCGCTCGATGCCGGCATAGGCATGGTGCACCAGGAGTTCTCGCTGATACCCGGCTTCAGCACGACCGAGAATATCGCCCTGAACCGCGAGGCCATGAAGGCGAACTTCGCCTGCGACATATTCGGCGACCGCATGAGCGTGCTCGACCGGGCCACGATGCGCGGGCGCGCCGAAAAGGCCATTAAGCGCCTGGGCGTCAAGCTGGACCCCGACATGCTGGTGTCGGAGATGCCCGTAGGCCACAAGCAGTTCACCGAGATAGCGCGGGAGATAAACCGCGAGAACGTGAAGCTGCTCGTCCTTGACGAGCCGACGGCCGTGCTCACCGAGAGCGAGGCCGAGATACTCCTTAAATCGCTGCGTCACCTGGCTAACCAGGGCATAGCGATCATTTTTATTTCGCATCGCCTCCATGAGGTAACCGCCTTAGCCGACAGCATAGTCGTGCTGCGCGACGGCCTCGTGGTAAAGGATACGCCGGCTAAGGGCGTTAGCGTCCGCGACATAGCCTCGTGGATGGTGGGCAGGTCGGTGGAGGCCAAGCGCACCGATCGCTCAGGCAGGGATATAGGCGACGAAATCCTGGTCTTTGACAAGCTCTGGGTAGACATGCCTGGCGAAACCGTCAAGGACGTGAGCCTGTCGGTACGGCGCGGCGAGATACTGGGCATAGGCGGCCTCGCGGGGCAGGGTAAGCTCGGCATACCCAACGGCGTCATGGGCCTCTATCCCGCCGGCGGCAGCGTACGCTTCAAGGGCAAGGACGTGCCCCTGAATGATCCGCGGGGAGCGCTTGAGCTGGGCATGGCCTTCGTTTCCGAAGACCGGCGCGGCGTGGGCTTGCTTCTCGACGAGCCCCTCGATTGGAATATAGGCTTTACCGCCATGCAGATACGCGGCGACTACCTCCGCTCCTTCCTTGGCGGGCTCGTGAAGCTGCGCGACGAGGACGCGCTTAAGAAACTGTCGGAGGAATACATAGAGCTCCTCTCTATTAAATGCACGGGCGCTAAACAGCGCGCCAAGGAATTGTCGGGCGGCAACCAGCAGAAGATATGCCTGGCCAAGGCCTTCGCGCTCAAGCCGGAGCTGCTCTTCGTGAGCGAGCCAACGCGCGGCATAGACGTAGGGGCCAAGGAACTGGTGCTGCAGAGCCTCAGGCACTATAACAGGGATTTCGGCACGACTATCGTTATGGTATCCAGCGAGCTCGAGGAGCTGCGCTCCATTTGCGACCGCGTAGCCATAGTCGACGAGGGCTCCATCGCGGGCATACTGCCCCCCGACGCGGATATTTCGGACTTCGGCCTCCTCATGGCCGGCGAGGCGCGCAAGGAGGCAGCGGGTGCGTAAGCTTAAGGAATTCGTGGCGGACTTCGGCCTGCCGCGCATAATAATCTTCTTCTTCCTCATAGGCCTGTTCATAGCCGCGCCTTTCGTAGGCGTGCGCATAGACACCTCCATATCGGACGTGCTCAACCGCTTTGGCCAGAACGCCATATTGGTGCTCGCCCTCGTGCCCATGGTGCAGTCCGGCTGCGGCCTCAATTTCGGCCTTCCCGTGGGCATAATAGCGGGGCTCTTAGGAGGCACCCTGGCCATGCAGTTCGGGCTTACCGGCTGGCTTGGCTTCGCGGGGGCGCTGGCCATATCCATGCCTTTCGCCATACTGATGGGCTGGCTCTACGGGCAGCTCCTTAACCGGGTCAAGGGCGACGAAATGACCATAGCCATGTACGTGGGCTTTTCCATGGTCACGTTCTTCTCCATACTCTGGCTGCTCCTGCCCTATTCGAACCCTACCATGGTATGGGGCTATGCCGGCCAAGGCCTCCGCACTACCATTACCCTGGACAATTACTGGGGCCAGATACTCAATAATTTCCTGTCGGTCCGCATAGGCGAAAGCTTCTTCGTGCCCACGGGCATGATACTGTTCGTGCTGCTCTGCGCCTTGCTCGTGTATGTCTTCTTCCGCTCCAAGACCGGCACCGCCATGACGGCCGTGGGCTCAAACCCCGACTTCGCCAGGGCGGGCGGCGTGTCCGTGGATAAGATGCGCACGATCAGCGTTATCGTATCGACCATGCTCGGCGCCATAGGCATACTGGTATACCAGCAGAGCTACGGCTTCATACAGCTTTACCAGGGGCCCCTGTACATGGCCTTTCCCGCGGTGGCCGCCCTGCTCATAGGCGGCGCGAGCGTGAACAAAGCCAGCATGGTGAACGTGCTCGTGGGAACCCTCCTGTTCCAGGGCATACTGACCATGACCCCCAGCGTTATCAATAGCGTGCTCAAAACCGACATGTCCGAGGTGCTACGCATCGTGCTCTCGAACGGCATGATACTCTACGCGCTGACCAGAAAGACGAAGGTGTCCAAATGATCAAGAAAACGAGCATACGCCGCTTCTTCGCGGATAACGTGGTGGTGATCATCTTCCTCGTGCTCACCGCCGCCGCTACGCCCGTGTCCGGCTTGTCGGCCGGCTACATCGTGCAGGAGATACTGACCCGCATCGGCCGCAATTCCTTCTTGGTATTCAGCCTCATACTCCCCGTCATGGCGGGCATGGGCCTCAACTTCGGCATGGTGCTCGGCGCCATGGCGGGCGAGATAGGCCTTATTTTCGCCGTGGACTGGAATATCGTAGGCATGCCCGGCCTCATCTTCGCCAACCTCGTGGGCCTGCCCATAGCCATATTCTTAGGCTGGCTCTGCGGCGAGGTGCTTAACCGCGCTAGGGGCCGCGAAATGGTAACCGGCTTTATCCTGGGCTTCTTCATGGACGGCATATACCAGTTCGTGGTGCTCTACCTCATGGGCAGCGTCATACCCATGCGTTCGGCCGCTATCACGCTGAGCCGCGGCTACGGCATACGGAATACCCTGAACCTGGACTCCGTTCGTCAGAGCCTGGATGACCTCCTCATGGTTAAGCTCTTCGGCATAAACCTGCCCATAGCCACCTACCTCATCATCATTCTGCTCTGCGTGTTCATCATCTGGTTCAGGAAGACCAAGCTGGGGCAGGATATGCGCGCCATAGGCCAGGATCAGATCGTATCCAACGCGTCGGGCATACCCGTGGCGCGTACCAGGGTAATAGCCATTATCATATCCACGATACTGGCCATGGTGGGGCAGATCATCTTCCTGCAGAATATGGGCAATATGGCTACCTACAACGCCCACAGGCAGACGGGCTTCTTCGCCGTGGCGGCCATACTCGTAGGCGGGGCCTCGGTCACCAAGGCAACCATACCCAATGTATTCGTCGGCGTGGTATTGCTGCACCTCATGTACATCGTAATGCCCCGAGCCGGCGCACAGCTCTTCGGCTCCGCGCAGATAGGCGAATACTTCCGCGACGCTTTCAGCTATGGCGCCATAGCCCTGGCCCTGGTGCTTCATGCCTGGCGCAAACAGCGCGGGGTGGAAATCGACCGGGCTGGCCTCAGGCAGGGCGTGGCGAGCGCCGCGCCCATAGAGGCCATTGAGCCTATTACGGAGGATACCTTATGAGCGCGCCTTCCACAGTCTTGCGTTCAACGCCTAGAAGGCGCTTGATCATTCGCGGCCTGCTTATAACGGCCTATCTGGCTTTAGCCCTGGTCGTGTTCATTTACGGGAGAGGGCATACCCTGCTCTTGGATAACAAATCGGCCGTCGACGGCAGCTATACGGGCTTTCGCGCGGTATCGGTGTCGGTGAACGGCGGGGCGCCGCTGCAGCTCGCCTTACGCGAGCGCGATAAGGCTTTGGTGGTTGGGCAGCGGCATACGGTACGCTTCGAGGCGAACGGCCAGGCCTATGAGGCCAGCTTCAAGCTGCCCTTCGGCGAGGACATCATACTCGTGAGCCTGCCTAAGCTTGCCGCGGGCGTCGAGCCCTTCTGGGAGCCCTTCCGTTCCGAGCCCGTGCAGCGCGCGGCTCCGGTGGAGGAAGAACTGCCGAGCCTGGATAATCCGCCGCCCATAGGCGGCTGATCGGCTCGCGCGCTAAACAATTATTGGAAGGCCCGCCTCGGAAGGCGGGCTTTCCTATCATGGCCGCCTACGCTTCCGCCAGGCTTAAGCTCAGGCGCTCTACGCTCCGGGCGTTCTCTTCGCCGAGCCTCTGTATGCGTTCCGCTTGCCCTAAGAGGCCTTCGCAGGCTTGGGCTACGCGCTCGGCGCTTGCCTTGAGCCGCAGCGCCACCTTCCTCGCGTCGGCTGAGCGCAAGGACGACTCGCGCATGGCTTTCGCCGATTCGTCCGCCGCCGAGAAGGCCGAGCCGGCTAAATCCCTGAAGCCGTCGATGGCTCCGCTTACCTCGGCGGTGCCGGCGGACAGTTCGGCCATGCGTTCGAGTAGGCTGCCGAGCGTGATCGCTACCCGCTGTATCTCTTCCGCCATGCGCGCGAGGAATTGACCGGTTTCCTTGCCCGCGCTCGAGGCCTTGCCCACCGCCAGCTGCGTGTCGCTGAGCAGCTTGGCTATAGTGCCTGAGCCGTTCGCCGTCTCCTCGGATAGCTTCCGTATTTCCTCCGCCACGACGCCGAAGCCCTTGCCCGCGGCCCCCGCGTGGGCGGCCTCTATCGAGGCGTTCATGCCTAAGAGATTCGTTCGCTGCGCCACGCCGCCGATGAGGGTATTCATCTCGCTCATGTGCACGGTCGCACGCACGATGCCGTCTATAGAGAGGGCTACGTCGCTCACGCGCTCGTCGCCGTCTTTGGCCAGGGCCGCGAGGGCCTCGACGCCGCCGCTCCGCTCGCTGGCCGCCGCCGATATTTCCCGTAGCGACATGAGCATTTGCGCGACCGAGGCGGAAGCCTCAAGGACCTTGTCGGAGTAGGCGGCTAGCGCCGATCCTAAGCGTTCCTGCCCGGCGGCTACCAGCCGCTCGCTCGTTTCCCCAAGGTCGAGCGCTTCATCGAGGGCGCTTATCCCTCTCGCCTCGTCGGCCGCTACCTCTTGGAGCTCGCGGGCCGCGACGGCAAGGGCCTCTGCGGCTTCGCTCAGGCTGGCGCTGATAGAGGCGGCCGATTCCTGGGTGTTTTGAACAGCGGCCGTTGTCTTCTCGAACTGAAGCCGCGCCGATTCCGACGAGCGTACGCACTCGTCTACGAGCACCCGCTGCATCTTGACGGTAAAGGATGAGAACATGCCGCCCGCGAGCACGAGCACGCCGCTCGTGCCCAGCGATTGTATGGCCAGGGCGCTTGGCGTTACTTCCCGCGGCAGGCTGTCCGCCACGTAGAGCAGGGCTATGGCCGCTAGGTTTAGGATGGTAAGCGCGTGCACGTGTACGCGGCTCGTAGCGAGCAGCCCGGCCGTTATCAATAAGAATGAGCCGAGGGTGCCAAAGACATAGCATTCGTACACGCTGACGTATTCATCGAATTTAATGGCCGCGAACATGACGGCGAAGAGCCCGTAAACGAAGAGCGAGGATGCCAGCTGGTAGCGGCCCCTGGCCACGAAAAACAGGATAAGCCCGCAAAATAGGGCGAGCGCTATCAGCATGGCGGCTACGATGGCCGCCCCGGTCGCGGCCATGAGGCCGCCGAGGAGCAGGGCTAAGATGCCTATGGCAGCGGCGGCCGGCGCTAGCAGGCGCGCCTTTTTCCGCGTACGGATGTCCGCGTTTTCGTAACGCGCGTAGAAAATCGTGCCAATAAGGTTTTTGCGTATGCCGTCTGCCATGGTGCCGTCCTGCCATCGTGCTGTCTTGCGGACAGTATGGGATAGATTTAGCGCGCCGGCAAACCGTTTATCGAAAAAACTTGCCGCGCCGGCGCTTATGCGCCGTCTTGCGCCTTGCCAGCCAGGTAGAGCAGGGCGCCGCCGCCAAGCGAGAGGGCCGCGGCCATGACGAATACCGATTCGCCGCCGAAGCGGCCCATGAGGAGCCCAGCAGCCGGCGCGCATACGGCGCGGCCCAGCTCGCTTACCATGGACAGTCCCATGTAGCGCCCCAGGAGCTCGGGCCGGGCATGCTCCGGTATGTAGCGCACCTGCACCGCCGAACCCCATACCTCGCCCAGGCTCAGTATGGCCATGGATAGTATGAGCAGGGCGGGCGAGCGGAAATAGGCGAAGCCCAGGAAGCCTAGCGCGAAGGCTAGCTTGGATAAGCCGGCTGACCTGGCGAAGGGGGCGGTGCGCAGCGCCCGGGATATGGGCAGCTGAATGAACACGCATATGAGGGCGTTCGTGGTGAGCACGGCGCTATAGGCCCAGAGAGCGACCCCCGTATCCCGTATATGCAGGGGCAAAAAGCTTTGTATCAGGTCATAGGCCCCCCACACCATGGTCATGCCCGCTATCCATATCCAGAAGCCGGTATCCCGCGCGATTTCCCTAAGCGCCGCGGAACCGCGTTCTCGTTTGGCCAGAGTCCCGGCGACGCCCGCCGCGGCTAGCGGCCGCGCCGATTCCGCCAGCGCCGCTTGTATCGGGCCGGGCTTAGCCTGCGCTCGCGCGGAGCGCGCCAGTATCCTTTCGGGGGCGGATTCTGGCACCGCGAGCGCTATGTAGAGCCCCACGAGCAGGTTGAGCGCGCCGCCCGCTATAAAGCCCGCCTTGGGGGCCAGCTGGAAGATAGCCACGCCGAGCACCGGCCCGAGGCCGAAGGCGGCGTTCAGCCCTATGCGGTTGAGCGCATAGGCTTCTGAGCGACGCTCGGCCGGGCAGAGATCCGCCAGGGCGGCGTTGGTAGCCGGCCGGTAAAAGGTGCGGGTCATGCCGTTGAGGAAATTGAGTATGCCCAGGACGTAGGGGTTGGCGCCGGAAAGGGCGAAGCCGAACATTGCCAGGCCGCTTAAGCTTACCCCCAGTATCTGGACTGGTTTGCGCCCCCAGCGGTCCGATAGTTGGCCGCCCCAAGCCCCGAAGGCAACGTTCGCTATGGGGGCCGCGCCGAGCACGAAGCCCAGGGTGCCCAGCGATACGCCCGCGTCCCGCATGTAGAGGCTCAGGTAAGGCACCACCATGAAGCGGCCCATGGATTCCACGAAGGTGGCGCCGATGAGGAGCCATACGGGGCGGGGGAAGCTTTTCGCGTAGCCCCGCGCCTGGAAGGCCGCGGCCAGCGCGGTTTTAAGGGGGTGCCGTAAGGCTGGATGCATGATGGCAGGAGTATAGCGCGCCGAGCGCTCTGAGGCTATCGCTTAAGGCTTGAATACGGTGCGGTTTGGTTGAGCCTGTCGCGGTATATACAGAAAGGCGTATAAAAGAGTATACTGGGCGACCGGTTCCGGCCCGTCATGGGGATGAGTCGACCGCGTCGTGATTATAAGGATACTGCCGTGACATATACCACCGCCGAGCTCCTCGCACCCGCCGGGAACCCGGAAGCCCTGGACGCCGCCCTTGCCGAAGGCGCCGACGCCGTGTACCTGGGGCTCAAGAATTTCAACGCGCGCATGCGCACCAACAACTTCGCCTACAGCCAATTCGAGGCCGCCGCCGAGGCGGTGCATAAGCAGGGCAAAAAGATATACGTGACCGTGAATACGGTATTCGAGCAGCGCGAGGCCGACCGCATGTACCAGCTGCTGCAGTACCTGGAAAAGGTAGGTCCGGACGGCATCATCGTGCAGGACCTCGGCGTGGTTAAGATGGCCCGCGACCACTTCCCCGGCCTTAAGCTCCACGCTTCCACGCAGATGAACGTGAGCACGGCGCTCGGCGCTAATTTTCTCTCGCGCTACGGCTTCAAGCGCGTCGTGCTCTCCCGCGAGCTATCCCTTGAAGAGATGAAGGCCGTGCGCCTCAACACCAATATGGAGCTGGAGACCTTCGTGCACGGCGCGCTCTGCGTGAGCGCCTCGGGCCTCTGCCTCTTCTCAAGCTACTTGGGCGGCCGCTCCGCCAACCGAGGCGCCTGTACCCAGGCCTGCCGCCGCCTCTTCCGCAGCGAGGGCGACGAGGACGGCTACTACTTCAGCCCCGACGACCTCCAGCTGGTGGAAAAGGTGCCCGAGCTCGTGGAAGCCGGCCTTACCACCTTCAAGATAGAGGGGCGCATGAAGAGCGCCGACTACGTAGGCACGGTGGTGGCCGCCTATCGCCATATGCTGGACAATTGGCGCTTCGACCGCGAGCGCGCCGCCACCAAGGCCCTGTCCATACTCCAGGGGGATTTCGCCAGGCATAAGACCACTTTCTGGTTCGACGGCAGCGTCGCCCCGGATTACATTCGGCCCGGGCAAGCTGGCGGCACCGGCATAGCCTTGGGCAAGGTAAAGATGGTGCGCGTGTTCGAAGAGCAGCGCTGGCTGCAGGTGAGCCGGCATGAGGGCATAAGCGAAGGCGATTCCGTGCGCATCCATAAGCACGGCGATTCCGGACGGGTCACCGCCAAGGTGCGCGGCGTCATGGATATACCGGACGGCTATTTCCTGAGGGTGGACGACGAGTTCGGGCCCCAGGACGAGGTGTACCTCGTGCAGACAAAGAGCCTGTCCAAACGCTACCGCCCGGTCTTGCCGGCCGGCCTGGCCAAGTACCATAAATTCCCTAGCTACGACAGCGCGCCAAATCCTACGCTTGCCGAGCAGGGCAAAGATAAGCAGGCGGGCTTTCCCGACGGCATGTACGCCATGGTCAACCGCGTGCAGGACCTGCACGTGCTACAGGCGGACCGTCCTAAAAAGGCCATATTGCGCCTTACCCGCAAGAACGCCGAGCTTATGCGCAAGCATGAGAAGGAACTGCCCTTCAAGGGCGACGAGCTTGTGCTCTGGCTCGAGCCCTTCTTCCCTCAGGCGGACGCGGATTGGCTGGCGGAGGAAGTGGAGTACTGGCTTTCAAAGGGCCAGAAATACTTTATAGCCAACAACCTAGGGCAGCTCGCCCTCCTTAAGGGAAGGGACGCGGTCGTGGCCGCCGGTCCCTGGCTCTATTCCTTCAACGCCTGGTCCGCCAGCTTCCTCTTGGCCAATGGCGTACAGGCCATCATACCGCCCTTGGAAATTTCCAAGCAGGATTTTCAGAAAGTAGCCGAGCTCGTGCCGTCCGGCAGCTACTTTCCCATCGTTTTCGCCTATCCGCAGCTCTTCACGGTGCGCTCGGACCTGGGAGCGGATTACAAGTTCCGCTTCTTCAGCGACCGCGAGGGCGCGGACTACGAACTGGTCAACGATCAGTCGGGCTCGGTCGTCATACCGGTGAAGCCCTTCTCGCTCGTCGACAGGATACCCTTCCTGAAAAAAGACGGCGTGGGCAAGTTCATCCTCGACTACAGCTTTATCGACCTAAAGAAACAGGTATACAAGCGCGTAAACGCCGCGGCCAGGGACGGCATCGTGCTGCCCGAGACGGGGCGCTTCAATTGGAAAGAAGGCTTCTGGCAGCCGGAAGAGGATGGGCCTAGCTTGAGAAGCTACGGCAAGTCCGACGGCGGCGATAGGCCGGCGGCGGGCGGCGCCAAGGGGGCTGGCGCGGGCAAGAGCTTTGGCGACAAGTCCCGCTACGAGGCCGCGGTGATCAGGGCTAAAAAGGCGGCGGGAAGGCCGGGCAGGGGCGGCAAGCCCCAGTGGTTCGATCTCGAGGCCGGCGCGGCGGCGGGCAGGGCTTCCGGCAAGTCCGCTCCTAAGGCCGTATCCAAGGCCGGGGCGGCCGGAACCGGCGGCGCTGCCCGGGACGGCGCCAAAGGCAAGCCTAGCGGCCGCGCCGTCTTCAATTCGGGCGGGCCTACCCGCAGCGAGCGCGGCCCGAGCGACGCCCCGCGCAGGAGGGGCGATGCCCCTAAGGGCAGGAGCGACGCCGCGAAGGGCAAGGGAGACGCGGCTAAAGCCGCGCGCGATGCCCCGAAGCGGAGCGGCGGCCCTACTCGCAGCCGTCCCTAGCGCCGCCTGCGCTAGCGGGCAGAAGCCCGGGCCTAGTCCCGGGTTTTTATGGCAACAAGCTTCGGGGAACTAACTAACGTTCAGCTTTTCAAAACGTTTAAGCCATGGTAGGATTCTTGACGGCCGCGGCATGCGCGGCCGCAAGGAGGCTCTACATGCTGGATTCCCGCGTCGAAAAACTGGCGGACATACTAGTAAACTACTCGGTGGGCGTGAAGCCGGGCGAAAACGTGCTCATACAAGACACCGGCTTCGAGCCGGCCTTCGACCGCGCCCTCATACGCGCCGTGCACAAGGCGGGCGGGCGGGCCTTCCATACCCTGCGCGACAAGACCATAGACCGCGAACTCCTCATGGACGCGCCGCCGGAGCAGGTGGAGCTCCAGGCCGAATTCGAGCGGGCGCGCATGGCCAAGATGCAGTGCTACATAGGCTACAGCGCCATACGCAATATGAACGCCATGGGCGACGTGCCCGGCGACAAGATGGATCTCTATAATCGGCACATATGGAAGAAGGTGCACATGGAGACGCGCCTGCCCGGCACGCGCTGGGTGGTATTGCGCTATCCCACGGCGGCCATGGCCCAAATGGCCAGCATGAGCGAGGAAGCCTTCGAGCGCTTTTATTTTGACGTGTGCACCATGGATTATCGCCGCATGAGCCTGGCCATGGATCCCCTGGTAGCGTACCTTAAGAAAACCGACAAGGTGCGCATCGTCGCCAAGGGCACCGATCTTTCCTTCTCCATCAAGGGCCTGCCCCCCATCAAGTGCGACGGCCAGATGAACATACCCGACGGCGAGGTGTATACCGCGCCGGTACGCGATTCGGTGAACGGCGTCATATCCTACAACACCCCGAGCGAGCACCAGGGCTTTACCTACGAGGGCATACGCTTCGAGTTCAAGGACGGCAAGATCATCAAGGCGAGCGCTAACGACGACGAGCGCATAAACCGCGTGCTTGATACCGACGAGGGCGCGCGCTACGTGGGCGAATTCGCCATAGGCGTGAACCCGTACATAACCCGCGCCATGAAGGAGACCCTCTTCGACGAGAAGATAGCCGGCTCCATCCATTTTACTCCGGGCAATTCCTATGACGACTGCTTCAACGGCAATCGCTCGGCCGTTCATTGGGACCTCGTGTTGATACAGACGCCCGAATTCGGCGGCGGCGAAATTTATTTCGACGGGAAGCTCGTGCGCAAGGACGGCCTCTTCGTCGCGCCTGAGCTCCTGGGGCTTAATCCCGATCGGCTTATAGGCTAAACGGGCGAACCCACGGGCTTCATGCCCCGCTAAAGCCGAGCGTACGCAGCTCGTGGGCGGCCCGCAGGGTGGGGCTCTGGCCGGGGTCTATGACGGTAAGGGAATTTTGCGTTAAGGCCCCGGGGCTTAGCTCCGCGGCGCCTTGAGCGCCAGGGCTGCCGCCCGCGCCGGCGCGGGCGGCGCGCTCATAGTTGAGCGCTAGCGCGTTCAAGGTTTCGCTATCCGAGAAGGGCGGAGCGCCTTTGCCGAAGGGCAGGGCCAGGGCCAGGCCTTCGCGCAGGGCCAGCTCCTCTGCCATGGCGCGGAGCGCCAGGTATACGCCCATGAGTTCCTTGCTGCCCATGCTGAGCTCAAGGGCCCCGTCTACCCGCAGATACTGCCAGAGCAGGCCCCGCCTATTCGGTAGCATGCTTACGATGCCGTAGGCCAGTATGCCCGGCTTTCCGTCCTGCCCAAGCTTGAGCGCCCAAGTTCCCTCTCCGCGGCTTTCCGCCCTGGCGGCTGCTGCCATGGCTTCCCTTCTCTGCGCGTAGGGCTGCCCAAGCACGGGAATCGTCAGGAAGGCCTTGGTTTCGCCTTCGTCCTTGCCCTTGGCCTGGGCGTTTTTAGCGATCAGGTCACGCCACTTGGCGAGCGTCGCGTGCAGGGCCTTGCCGCCCACGCTATGCCTAAAGGCTTTGCGAAGTAGCAGGGTAGGATGCTTGGTACCGAAGCGGGCATGGGCCGCCCTGATGAGCGCGGCGAAATTTTCGTCCGGCTGCGTAAGCGCGGCCGCGAGCCGCTCGTCGCCGAGTATAGCCTCCTCGAGGGCGTCTAGGAGGTCGAGCGCTATGCTCGCTTGCCGCGCCCCGAGAAAAAACGGCGCGTAATCGCGCTTGAGCCTTTCGGCCAAGGCCGGTATGCGGCCGCCAGGGTCCGGGGCGCCGGACAGGAGGGCCGCCTCGACGAGAAGGAGCGCCGTTTCCTCGCTCGGTTCCAGCGCCAAGGCCGCCCCGAGGCAGGCCAGGGCGAAGCGGCGCGGATCGCGGGCGGCGGCGGGTATATCGAGCGATGCCTGAAACAGGGCTTCAAGCAGCGCTATCCTGGCCTCCAGGGCCTTGAGGTCCTGGCGCCCTTCCGTTTCGAGAGCCAGCGCCGCTTCCAGGCTATCCTTAAGCCTTTTCTGCTCCTGCCCGAGCAACGCGAAAAGCCGCCCCGCCTCGGGGTCTCCCTGGCCTAGTACCATACTGCCTATGAGCGCCTCGAAGCGGGCTAAGCCGGGGCTAAGCGCCGCGCGCAGGGCGTCGGCGTGCGCCGGGCGCAGCCGCGCGCAGTCCAGCGTAGCCGGCAATGCAAGGGCAAGGCGGCCCAGGCTTTGGTCGCCCTTCGCTAGGACGGCCATTAAGCGCGCCGGCTCGGGAAAAAAAGCGCCCGCCGGGCTTATGGGCTGCCGCGCGGGATAGCCGGGGTAGAGGCCTCCCGCCTGTTTAAGCTCCTCTAGGAAAATCGCCCGCCCCTCCGGGTCGAGCCGCGCGAGGGCTTCGAGCTGCCAATGCAGGAGCCCCGCCCCTTCCGCGGCGCGGCAGAGCTCAAGCATGCGCGCCGCGTCTCGCAAGTAGGCGGGATCGGAGCGCAGGCTTATGGAAGACGCTTCCCCCATAAGCGCGGGGCCGGCGTCGAAGCGGGCGAGGCTTACCAGAGCCTCAAGGTAAGCTTTAAGCTCCTGCACGAGCTCCCAGGCCAGGGATTCCGAGCCTGAACGGCGCTCTATGCGCTTGTCCATGCTGTCGGCGAAGCTCTCCTGGGCCATGATGGCCTTGTAAGCGCCTTCGCTCATGGCGGAGAGCCGGGGGGCGAGGCCCCTTTCTAGCGCGATTATGGATCTGCCCATGGGCGCGAGCTGTTCGGGGTCTATCTTGCCCGACAGGCGGTAGAAGCAGGGCAGGAGCGCCGCGCGCAGGAAGGAGAGGAAGCGCTCGTCCTTCAGGCTCAGGGCCTTCCAGGCGCCCGTCCAGGCCGCAAGATGGGCTTCCTGATTCTCTATGCGGCTGCCGGACAGCCTGGCGAGCGGCCGGCCCACGTATTTGCACAGCGCTATATCGCTCAGGATACTGTCGTTCGCTATGCGCGGGGCGTTCCAGGGCGGCGCCTTGCGCAGGTCTATGAGCAGGTCGGCTATGGTGTCCAGCACCCAGGTGTGGCGGGCGCGCCAGCGGCGCCAGTCGTGGTCGCGCTGCATGCGCGGCACCATGATATGGCTCGCGAAGGCCGCCGGCGATATGCCCGCCGCCGCAACCCGGTGCAGGACGTAGAACAGGCCGCGGTCCGAGCCCGGCGGAGCCTGCTCCTTAAAGAGGAGTTCCCGCAGCGGGGCTATGGCCAGCACCGGATCGGTCCAATGGGGCTGGCCCTTGGCGTATACCGCCTCGAGCAGGCGGAAGGCCCCGGAGCGCAGGCGCAGGGGCCGCTTGCCGTCCAGCTCAGCCATGCCGATGAGGGCTATGCGATGCCTGAAAGGCTGGGAGCTGCCCTCGCGCTCCATGCTCCGTATACGCATGCGCAGCCGGTCGGAAAGCCTCAGGGAGTCGGCGTTAGCGTCGGCATTCGCTTCGGAGTGGGGATCGGGCTTCTGGTCTTCCCTGACGAGTTCGTCGTCTTGGATGCTCATGAGCCTATGGTATCCGCATGCGGGGAATTGGTCAAATCATCGCCCGGCTCACTGAAAGAGATAGGACGAGTAGCGCGATCCGCCGCGGCAGAGGTAACGCCCTTCGATATCGGCGGCAGGCAGGGCCTTGCCGAAGA
>JBFZES010000045.1:0-13358 GCA_041306725.1 Spirochaetaceae bacterium
GCGGAAGGAGACGGACGATGACCTGTACCCAATTCGACGCGCTCATGGACTCCGTGGAGCCGCCATCGCTTCCCCCTGATATGGCCGCCCATGCGGCCTCCTGCCCTTCCTGCGCCGCGCGGGCATCGGCCTATTACGCCGCGCTTGCCCTGTATAGGCTGCCGGAACTGGCAAGCGCCGTTGACCTCTCGCCGCGCATAAGCGCGCTTCTGCCCTTCCTGCCCGCGCCGCGGCGCGTGGTATCTATGCGCGATTGGCTGGCCGCTGGCCTCCTGCTCATCGTCAGCGCCATGCTCGTGCCCCTGCTCGCCGAGTTCAGGCTCCTAAGCGCCAGCTATGGCAGCGGCTATACGGTGCCCCTGGCCCTCGTGCTCGGCATGTCGGTGACCATATACGCGGGCCTGTTCATAGCCAGCCACCTCGAGCAGCTGGCCAAGCTTCTGCAGGGTAAGCTATCGGCCCGCTAAGCCGCAGTGCCCGACACGATAAAAAAAGGCATCCCGCCGGGGATGCCTTTACTATTCGGGGCGGAGGGCTTAGTCGCCTTCCTTCACGATCTCGATCTTTACCCCTTCAGGGGCGTCCTGGTCTTCCTTGGGCGGCACGCTTACGCGCAGTATGCCATTGCGGAAGAGAGCCTTTACGGCGCCCTGATCGAATTTGTCGGCGGGCACGTAGTACTTCTGTTTCTCAATATCCTTCAGCTTCAGGCGGCGCTTGAAATAGCGCACGCCGTCCTCGGGCGCGGTTTCGAGGCCTATGCGCGCCGCGAACACCATATAGTCGCCCTGGAAGGTAAGGCTTATATCCTTCTCGTCGAAGCCCGACAGGGCGAATTCGAACACGATAGACCGGTCGCTGTTCATGAATATGTTCATGGGGGGATAGGAATAGGTGGGATACCAGTCCGCGTTTTCGTCCTGGTCCATGTGGAACCAGGGGTTGGGCCCGGGAGCCGGCCCCTTGCCCGGCCCGAAATTGTCGCGCACCTGATCGCCGATAGTCTTGGCGGCGTCGAAAATCTCGTCAAGCATCGAGCCAATGTCTACGTACATGCGATTGCCCTTCATGGTTTTCCCCTTAGAAGGCAGAAATTTAGGCCCCTCCGTACGGAGCGAAGCCCGGCGGACCCTCGTGGCGTCAGCCTAACACAGTATAAACGTAAGCATAAAACGCTAAAATTACAAGGGAGGGAGCCGCTCTCAAAGTCCGCGGCCAGGCGTCTTAAAAAAAAACGGCCGCCCCATGAGGGGCGGCCGAGCGCATGAAGGGCGTTTTACTTACTTAGCGGGTCCATAGATCATAGGATAGTCCTTGACGCGTCCCGCGGCCGCCCAGTCTTCGGGTAAGACCTTCCAGTTGTCGTCGCGAAGCGGCTTGATAACGCCGGCTTGCTTCTCGAACCATTTGAGCATGTAGTAGCGCAGGTCTTTCGTGGTGCTCGAGGTGACGAGCTCCAGGCGCTGCAGCTGCTTGAGGTCGAGGCCCACGCCGCGGGTAAGGTGGTTGCCGCCGCCCGAGCCGCGGTAGGAGTTGATGGCTACGGTATAGGTTTTGGCCAGGTCGAAGGCGGAGCCGTCGGCCATGGACAAAATGGTAACCCGCGAGCCGGCGGGCTTGGACACGTCCACGACGTACTTGATGCCCGCTACGCTATCGTAGTTGTAGGGGCGCACCGAAGTGTCGTAGCTATTGTAGCGCGCGTTGAATACGGGCTTGCCGTCCTTGTCCTTAAGGAAGGACAGGAGATTGTCTGTGGGCCCGGTCATCTGGTTGAACTGGTTGGCGTAATTGAACTCCATGAACTTCCGTATCTGCTCGCCGGTCAGCTCCATGGTGTAGAGGAAATTCTCATACTTGTAGAGCGTGAACATGTCGCGCACCTTGATGGTGCCGTCGGCAGTGGAGGGCAGGAAGGCGTTCTGGTCCAAGGGGGCGGCGAAGGATATCGTCGCCGGCTTAAGGCCCATGGCCGGGTCATTGGTCACTTCGAGCTGTATGCGGTGGATAAGGTCCACGAAGGCGCTGTCGCCGAAAAGGGCGTCATCGCTGTGCATCTTGCCTTCCATTTTGCCTATGGGGCGCTCTACCCATGAGAGGAGTTCAGCCTTGTAGGGATCGAATTTGGCTAGGAAGGCGGGATCGGCGGCTACGCCCTTGAGGGGCTTGAGTATGCCGCTTATGTCCTTCTTCCAAGCCTTGTTGGCTTTGTCCCAGAGCAGCTGTACCTGGACTATGGGCATGGACTGCGCGCCGGCCAAGCCGCCGAATATGGGCACTATCTTGCCGTTAGGATCCTTTACGTCTACGGTCTTGGTCTTGGCTACGGCGTCCCAGCCCTTGCCGTCCCAGCCCGCGTGGTCGTGGCCTACGAAGATGAGGTCAAAGCCGGCTACCCGCTCGGCTACAAGCTGGCTGCCGCTTTCGTTCTTGGGGGTGTCGGCGGTGGCGCCGCCATAGGTCCAGTCCACGCCCGCGTGGAAGAGGCCTATGATGAGGTCGGGCTTCTCTTTCTCCTGGATGATGGGCACCCATTTCTTGGCGCTCTCGACCATATCGAGCACGTCCATGCCCGACCAGAAGGCCTTGGGAAGCTGATGGGTTATGCCGGGCTCGGTAAGGCCGAGTATGGCTATCTTTATGCCCTGGCGCGTAATGATGGCATAGGGCTCGAAGTAGGGCTCATCGCTGCCTTCTTTGACCACGTTGGCGCAGATGAAGGGCATCTTAAGCTCATCGACGAGCTTATCGTAAACGGGGTGGCCGGCTTCGATATCGTGATTGCCTACGGTTACCGCGTCGTATTCGAGGAAATTGAGCGCCTCGGACCAGATATGGGGCACGCTGGTCTTCTCGAAGTTGTAGTAGTACACGGTCGGCTGGCCCTGCAGGCTGTCGCCGTTCTCGAGCAGCACGACTTCGCCGCGGGCGCGGCGCTCGGCCACGATGGTGGCTACCTGCGCCATGGACGTGTCCAGCGGCTTGCCGGTAATGAAGTCATAGGGGAAGATAGCGCCGTGTATGTCCGTCGTCTCGATAAAGGTGATGGTGAGCGGGGTTTCCGCGAACTTCTCGAACGGGTGCGCGCACGAGCCGAACGCCAGTACCAGAGCCAGCGCCAGGATGAGCGCGAGGCCAAGGCCGAGCTTTTTCTTCATGGGATCCTCCTTTTGCGTGTTTCCCGCGAAGCGGGAAGCCTTCCATTACTGGAAAGGGAAATCATTATATACCGCGCGAACGCGCTTGAGAAGCAAAATATTAGTTTTATGTTAGAGCGGCGATAGAGGAAGAAACGGTCTTCGTTAACTGAGGCGGGCAAGCATGGCGGCGGCTTTTGTCCGTTCCGCCGCTATGGCGGCCGCGTCAAAGGCGCCGGAACCGATAGCGCCGGCGCCTATGGATGCTTCCGCGGCCAAGAGCTCGTCGCAGCAGTCCCGGAGGTTGAACCAGGCTTCTTCGTAGCCGGGCCTTTCCTGGCATGCCCTTCCAAACAAGCCGCGGGCCTCCGCGTAGCGCTCGGCCTGAAAATAGAGCACGCCAAGGTTGTTGTTAGCCTCCGGATGGCCAGGCTCTAGCTCCAGGGCCTCACGATAGCAGCGTTCCGCCCTCTCGGCCTGGCCAAGCTCAAAGTAGGCAAGGCCCATATCGCAGAGGAGGTCGGCGGCGGCGGGGCCGAGCTCTCGGGCGAGCTCGAAAGCCTCTTTCGCGTCAAAGGCGCGGCCGGCCTTCAGGTAGGCAAGGCCGAGGTTAAAGCAGAGGTCCTGCGAGCGAGGGGCCAAGGCCCTGGCTTGGGCTAGCAGCGCAGCCGCCTCCTCGAAGCGGCCGCTGCCCAGCAGTCGTTCGCCTTCCGCCGCGAGGCGCTCCAGTTCGATCACGCGCGGCCGCCCCTGCCCGCTCGGGCTAAAAGCCCAGCAGGCCGGGCAGGAATATGCCGGCGCAGACGAGGCCCGCGGCGGGCAACAGGCCCAGCACGATGAGGTCTACCGGCCACTTCGCCTTTTTAGCGCCGGAAAGCGCGTTGGACAGGAAGATAACCGTTATGCCGGCGATGAAGCTCATATACGGATAGGCGAGGAAGGCTACCTGGGCGCTTAAATCCCTTAGCCATTGCATGAAGCCTATATCGAGCGAATTGGAGAAGTAGAGGAAGCTTATCGCGTAGCCCATGAGTACCGGGGTGTAGCGCTGGTCCGAGCCGAAGAATACCCGTAAAAAAAGGATGACGTAAAAATAACTGACCAAGGCTATGGGCGAGCCCCAGCTGCCTGCTTTGGCGGACAGGAATTCCTGCAGCGCGGGCAAGCCAAGCATGTGCAAGGCGGGCGGGGCTAAGAGCAAGAAGGCTAGCCAGCCGACTATATTGAAGATTTTCTGCCTGAGCGAGCCGCTCTGGACCGTTTTCTGGGGTACTACCTGAGTCTGATCGCTCATGCTGAGCTCCTTACCGCACCAGCTGCGGCTTGTTCGAGATGACGCCTGCGCAGCCCAGGCCGCGTACCCGCGCCGCCTCGGCGGGATCGTCTATGGTCCAGGGCAGCACGGGCCTGCCCCCCAGTCCGCGCTTAAGCGCCATGGCCAGGGGTTTAACCATATCATACTTAGGCTTGAGGAAATCCGCCGAGGCTATCCACCTGCCTTGGCCCTGCCTGAGGTAGGCGGGGAGCTCTTTTGAGTCGCAGTATATGATACCCGTTGCTATGCTTGGCGCGCGTGCCTTGAAGCGCTTAATGGCCACGGGATTGAACGATGATACGGCTATGCACTCCGCGCCTAGGCCCATGCGCTCAAGCAAGGCCGCGAGAGCGTCTTCAAGGCCCCGGTCATCGGCCTTGGCGGCCTTTATCTCCACGTCGAAATACATGGCGGGCGCGAATTCTTCCAGCACTTCGGCCAACAGCGCTACGCGCTCCGCGCCGTAACGCGCGTCCTTCCAGGATCCTATGTCCAGGCCGTTAAGGGCGGCGTAAGGCTGATTTTCCACGTCCAGGTCGCTGCCCGGAGCCGTGCGCTTGGTGTTGCCGTCGTGTATGACGACGACCTTGCCGTCCTTAGTCAGGTGTATATCGAGCTCTATGCCGGGTATGCCGTAGTCCCGCGCCAGGCGGAAGGCCGCCATGGTATTTTCCGGAGCCTCGGAGGAAAGGCCCCGGTGGGCGAAGAGCAGCGGCCGATCGCGGCCGGGCAAGAGGGGAAGGCGCGCGCCCATTGCCTAATCCTTGTTCGAATCGCCGGATGCGAGCTTTCTCTTAAGCTCGGCCAGCGCGTCGTTCGCGCCCAGGGCATCGATATTGGCCGCGGTGGCCGAGGCCGGCGGCGCTCCCGAGTCCGCAAGCGGATCGAGCGCCTCGCCGGTGGCCATCTGCAGCTGCGCCAGGAGCAGGTCGGCGTCCACCGAGCGTTCGCTGGCGTTTATCAGGGGCAGCCTTTCCTTCATCCGGGCGATTTTTCCCGCGAGTTCGGCTTTTTCCGCGCTGAGCGTCGCCTGTTTAGCCTCGAGCGCGGCCAGCTTGGCCCGCGCCGCCGTTTCAAGCTCGGCGGCCCCGTTAGCGGCCGCCAGCGCCACGCGCTTAGTCCAGGAGCCTATCTCTTCCCCAAGGCCGGCCAGCTCGCGCTCGGTGGCCTTGAGGGTGGTCAGGAACTCGAAGATATAGGCGCGCGCGTCCGCGGCGCCTAGCCCCCGTAAATCGCTATCGTCTATCATCGCCTTATCCGCTAAAGCTTGAAGCTTGCGCCGGCGCCCAGCTGGTAGCCGCCGTAGCTTTCGAACAGGCCGGTCCAGCCGAAGAGGTAGTCGGCCTGTACTTCTACGAAGGCCTTGATGTCCCGGGTAACCAGGAAGGAGAGGAAGCCGCCGGCCGAGGCGCCTATGTGGGTAAACCAGGGGTCGTCGCTATCGTTAAAAGCGTCGTCCAGTATTGCTATCAGCGCATTGGAGCCGAAGGCGAGGCCTCCGCGCAGGCCGAACTCAAGCCTGCGCAGGTATATGGACTTCTGCGCGCCGAATACCGCGCTTATGGGCAGGAACTTGTCCAGGTCGGCGAGCACCTGTAGGGCCGCGTAGGGCTTTACGTCAAAGAAACCGCGCGTAAGCTCGGCGCGGGCTCCTAAGAGGAAGCTGGTATCGCCATCGCCGTCGCCGCCGGCGAGATAGCCGTAGGTATGGGCATAGAGGGCCAAATCCATGCCAAGGCGCGGAATCTCCCTCAGCTGGGTGTCTTTTACCACCGGGGAGCCGCTGTATATGACGATGGCGGTGGATACTTCGGGACCGACGTCCTTGATAAGGAGCAAGCCCACTTCGCGCTCGTCGCGGTAGCCTTCGAATTCGCCGCCTACGATGACGCTGTACTCGTCGCCCTTCTGTATGCCCATGTTCGTGCCCAGCTCAAGCTTGATGTCGCCGTTCTGGGTGCCAAGCACGCGGGTGTTGAGGGTAAAGGCGGGTATGGAGCGTATCTCGAACTGCAGCTGCATGGGTATGCCGTCTATGGCGCCCTGTATCGACTTGTACTGGGTCTCGCGGCTCGAGCCGCTCGTTTCCACGTTGGCTATGCCCAAGAGGGTGCCGTCGGCCACGTCTATGAAGCTGACGTTGGTCTTTATGTCGGTTTTCCATTCCTTCCCGTCCACGTACTCGCTGTTAAAGGAAGTGACGACGGGCACGGCTATGATGAAGGCGCCGATAATCTTGTTAAACTCCGCCTCGGTCAGGAAGGCCTCGCCGAACTGGAAACGCTCGGGAAGCACGAAACTCTGCTCTTTAGACTGCTTGAGGGCAGCGATGAACTCATCCACGCCCTGTGAGGAGAAGCGCTGCTGCATGCCTATAATGGTGAAACGGCCCAGGTCGATAAATACCCGTTGTATATCGATATCGATGGTACCCAGCGTTTCCAGCGGAATGTTCCAGCCGTAGTAGCCGAGCGAGAAGATGGCTACTTCCTTCTTCTCGCTTACCTGGGGTTGGGCCGCGGCGCTGAATAGGCCTGCGATTATGAGCAACGCACAAAGCGCCGCGGTTTTTTTCACGTTCATATATCCTCCACGAGTAGGCTTGGTCTGCTAAATCTTCTATTAAAGAACCTTCGCTGTCAATGCGTAAGAAGTAGGGAACGGGGCTTTAACGCTGTGCCCGTAGCTATTGAAGCTGCCTGCCTTTGCGCGCTATCGTTCGGGGCATGGCCAGAACCTATCTCAGTATCCAGGACGACATCGCCGCCCTTGCCACCCCGTCCGGCGCGGGAGCCTTGGCTGTCCTGAGGCTTGCGGGCCCATCGTCGATCGAGCGCCTGTCTTCGGCCTTTTCGCGCCCTGACGTGCTCAAGGCCGCGGCGGGGGGAAGCGCTATATACGGAAAGCTGGCCGACGCGGAAGGCCTCTCCGTGGACGAGGTGGTGGCCGTCGTATTCCGCGGGCCGAAAAGCTATACGGGCCAGGATAGCGTCGATATAATGTGCCATGGGGGCCTGGCTACCGTGGAGGCCGCGCTCGCCGCGCTCTTCGCCGCGGGCTTCATGCAGGCCCTGCCAGGCGAATTCACCTATAGGGCGTTCTCGTCGGGCAAGATGGACCTCGTGCGCGCCCAGGCTGTTGATGAGCTGGTGGGCGCGCGCACGCGGGGAGCCCAGGCTGAGGCTTTGGCCCGTTTAGGCGGCGCTTTGTCCCGCGAGCTTGAAGGCCTGAGGCGCGAGCTGTTGAGGCTCAGCGCCGCCTGCGCGCTGCGCCTGGATTACGGCGAGGACGAGAACCCCGAGGATTTCTCCGTCGAGGCGCCCGCCCTCGCCGCCGCGCGCGGCCGCTGCCAGGCCCTCGCCGACAGTTACGCCGTGGGCCGCCTGTTCGCCGAGGGCGCGCTCGTGGCGCTGGCCGGCAGGACCAATGCGGGCAAATCGTCGCTCTTCAACCGCCTGCTTAAGGAAGAGCGCGCCATAGTATCGCGGCAGCACGGCACGACCCGCGATTACCTGGAGGCCGAGCTGGACTTGGGCGGCATACCGCTGCGCATACTCGACACGGCCGGCCTGCGCGAAAGCGAGGACCCCGTGGAACGGGAGGGCGTGCGGCGCTCGCGGGCGCTGGCCGAAGGCGCGGACCTGATCGTATACCTGGCCGACGCCACCGTGGGTTTGGCGCCCGAAGACGAAGCGTTTTTAGCCGAGCGCCCCGAAGCGCTCCGGGTATGGAATAAGGTGGACGATAGCGGGGCCCTGCCTTCTCCGCCGGGCTGGCTGCCCCTCTCCGCGCTGAACGGCAGCGGCGAGTCCGACCTGGCCGCCGCCCTGCTTGAGCGCCTTGCCGGGAGGCCCATGCGCGCCGAACCGGGCTTGCGCATAAGCAGCGCCAGGCAGCGCGACGCTCTGCTCCGCTGCGCCGGAGCCCTAGCCGACGCCGAGGGCGCGCTTGCTTCAGGCGAGCCCGCGGACATCGTCGCCCTTGACCTTGCCACGGCCATGGCCGCTCTGGGCGAGCTAACGGGCGAAAGCACCAGCGAAGACCTTTTAGAGAGCATGTTTAGCAATTTTTGCGTCGGAAAGTAGAGCCATGGATTACGCATGCATAGTCGTAGGGGCGGGCCACGCCGGCATAGAGGCGGCGCTTTCAAGCGCGCGGCTCGGCCACCGTACCCTCCTCATTACCCAGAATCCCGACGCCATAGGACGCATGTCCTGTAACCCCGCCATTGGAGGCCTGTCCAAGGGCAACCTGGTGCGGGAAGTGGACGCCTTGGGCGGCCAGATGGCCCTGATTATCGATAAAAGCGCCATACAGTGGCGCTTGCTTAACCGCTCCCGCGGGCCGGCCGTGCAGGCGCCGCGCGCGCAGGCCGATAAGGATGCCTACGCCCGCGAAGCCCGACGCGTCATCGAGGCCCAGCCAGGCCTGAGCGTGATGATGGATACCGTGGTCGATATCGTCCTCTCCGCCGACGGCCGCCGCGTGGAAGGCGCCATAACCGAGCGGGGCAATCGCATAGGCGCGTCCGCCCTCATCATAGCCGCAGGCACCTTCCTGGAGGGCACGGTGTTCATAGGCGAGTGGCGCGCCCGGGCGGGGCGCCTGGGCGAGGCTGCCGCCCTGGGGCTAGGCACGGCATTGCGGGCCAAAGGCTTTCCCTTAGGCCGCATGAAGACCGGCACGCCGGCCCGCATAAAGGCTGGCTCGGTAGATTTGGAAGCGCTCGAACTGCAGCATGGCGACGGCGAGCCCTTTCCCTTCAGCTTCCTCTCGGACGGCTTTTCGCCGCAGGACCTGCCCTGCCGCATGGCTTATACCAATGAACGCACCCATGCCGTCATTCAGAAAAACATCCACCGCTCTCCCCTCTACTCCGGCGACATCGTGGGCAAAGGCCCGCGCTACTGCCCCAGCATAGAGGACAAAGTGGTGAAATTCCCCGAGCGCCTGCGCCACCAGATATTCGTCGAGCCTGAAGGGCTCTATACCGACGAGCTCTATCTCAACGGCTTATCATCCTCATTGCCCGAGGACGTGCAGGCCGAGTTCATACGCACCATGGAAGGCTTTAGCCGCGCCGAGCTGGTAAGGCCGGGCTACGCGGTGGAATACGACTACGTGGACGCCCGCGACCTCTTTCCTACCCTGGAATCCAAGCGCGTGGCCGGGCTCTATTTCGCCGGCCAGACTAACGGCACTTCCGGCTACGAGGAGGCCGCCGCCCAGGGCCTCGTCGCGGGCATGAACGCGGCGCTCAAACTATCCGGCAGGGGACAGCTGATCTTCTCGCGGGCCGAGTCCTACATAGGCGTCATGATTGACGACTTGGTAACCCTAGGCGCCAAGGAGCCTTATCGCATGTTCACGAGCCGGGCGGAGCGCCGCCTGTCGCTGCGGCACGACAGCGCCGACCGCAGGCTCACGCCCATAGCCAAAGAGGCGGGTTTGGCCTCCACGGAGCGCATTGAGCGCTTTGAGGCCAAACTCCGGGGCATGGAAGCCATAAGCGCACTCTTAGCCTCTCGCCGCATAACCAAGGCCGACGCCGCTATTGGCGAACTTTCGGGACACATCGGCTCAAGCCTTGCCGAGGCGCTGCGCGACCACAAGGTGGCGGATCTGGATTTGCGGATACTGGAGCCTGGCCTGCAGGCCTGGCCTAAGGAGTGGCTTGAGGGCGTAGTGCTGGATCTGCGCTATCGCGGCTATATAGAGAAAGAAGACCGGCTGTCGGCTAGGCTGGGGAAAATGGATGGCTTAAAGATAGCGCCTGACTTTGACTTCAGGGCAGTGCAAGGCCTCTCAAGCGAAGCCCGCGAAAAGCTCTCCGAGGCCAAGCCCCTCACGCTGGGCCAGGCCTCGAGGATACCGGGCGTGCGCCAGTCGGACGCCGCCCTATTGGCTATACGCCTAGCCGTTAAGCCTTCGCCGTGATGCCGCAGAACGACGAAAGGTCTTCCTTAGCCTGGTCGAGGGCAGCCTGGTATTGAGCCTTCATTTGGCCGACATTTTGCTTATAGAACGCGGCGAATTCCGGGTCCGACATGGGGTCTACGCGCACGGCGCGGCCCATGCGGGCGGCCATTTCCTGCTCCTTGGCCTTTAGCCGTGGCGCGTACTGCTTGCGTATGGCTTCGTCCACCTTTTTAGCGTCCTCAAGGTATTGCTTTAGAAAGCCTCCGAGCTGTTTGAAGATATCGCTTATATGCTTTTCGCCGGAACCGGCCGTTGCCAGGCTCTTGAGCCCTAGCTCGATGGCGGCGAATTCTTTTTCCGGGTTTACGTCCGCCATGGTCGGCAGCTGTATACGCGCGGTAAAGACTTCAAAAGCCCCTTCCTTGGCCGCGTCGCGCTTTTCTTTGGCAAAGGCCTTGAATTTGCCCGGAAAATCAAAGTCGTCGGGCTTAGAAAGGTATTCTCCGGCAAGGCGCTTGCCTTCCTGCTTCGCCTCGGCCGCGGCGAGGGCCTTGGGGTCGACCTTTAGGTCCTTCGTTCGTTCTAGCGCTATTTCTAACGCGCTTTTAATGGGCATGGGGTACTCCGTTCTCCGTTACGTTTAGTCGGCCTGGCCCGCTGTCCTCGGCGGCTGGAGCCCTTAGGTCCTGCAGCATAATCACGATCTTGTCGAAAATAGACAAGACGATGATGACGCCCACGATCGTCTCCATGATGGCAAAAGCCAGCGCGGGTATGCTCGCCACGAAGCGCAGGAGCTCTACCGCATACAGCACCATGGTGCTCGCTATGGTAAGCTTGCCTAAAAAGCTGGTGCGCGGCGTAATGCGCTTCTTTATGGCAAGCACCGCGAGCATCATGAAGGTCTGGCCTGCCAGCCTGCCGGCAAAGAGCAGTAAGAACCAGGCCGGTATGATATGAAAGTAGTAATAAACGATCGATATGACAAACAGCACGGTATAATCGCTGGCGGAATCCATCATCTTGCCGACGCGGGTAACCTCTTTTGCCTTGCGGGATACATAGCCGTCAAGGAAATCGGTTATGAATACTATAGCCACGAGGGCGATGAGCGGGTAGCGTATGGGGTAATCCTTGCTGGCCAGAATGACGAAGAGCAGGGTAGGCAGGGTGCTTACCCGGAACAGCGTAATCTTGTTGGCAAGGTTCACCTTAGTCAGCCGCTCGCCTTCGGGAACCTTTACGAAATCATTCCTGAAGATAAAGAGCATGGTGAGCAAGAGGCCGTGAAATCCTACTGAACTCAGCGCGAAAGGCGTCATGTAGCGGCTGGAAAAGCCGAACGGAAGGGCATAAGCTAGAAATAGAATGAATTGCATAAGCTGAAACGCGGCGACCGTTCCGAGTATGCTATTGACGAGGGCGTCTTTTATAGGGCGCATGGCAATCCTTAAATAGGCTCTGTGTGCGTCAAAGAGCGCGTTGCATCATACAACTTGACAGTTTCGCTGTCAAATAGCCATACTCATGACCCATGAACCTACCGAACGTGCTAACCGCCAGCCGTCTCTTCCTGGCTCCGATATTTTTCGTGTTGTTTATGTACGGAGACCGGCTGGGCTTGCCGGTAACGTTCGTCGTTCCGGCCCTTTGGGCCTTGCTTATCGTCATAGAGCTCACCGACCTTTTCGACGGCATGGCCGCTCGTAAGCTCAAGATCGTAAGCGGCTTTGGCAAGCTCTTCGACCCCTTCACCGACGTGCTTGCGCGCATAAGCTATTTTGTGTGCTTTGCCTGGGCAGGCATCATGCCGCTGTGGATACTCATGATCATCCTGTATAGGGAGTTCGGCATCAACTTCCTGCGCATGCTGCTCGTGGAGCGTGGCATAGCCATGGGCGCACGCTCGGGCGGCAAGCTCAAGGCCGTGGTGTATATGGTCGCCGGGATCGTATCATTGCTCCTCTGGAGCCTTGTGCGGTTCTCCGTGGATGTGCCTAAAGCGCTCAGCATAACTGTAACCGTTAGCTACGTGTTGGCGGCGATACTCTCCGTGAGCTCCTTCCTCGACTATGTCATTCAGTTCAGGAAGTACCGCCCGAAGTCCTAGCCATGCTTCCTATAAACAGCCTTAAGCCGGAACAAGCGCGACGCATACGCGCGGTCCTTTTCGATATAGACGATACTATTACCGAAGACGGCTATCTTCTTGCCGAATCCTACCAGGCGCTGTGGCGCTTGAGGCGGGCGGGCTTGGCCGTGGTGCCTGTTACCGGCAGGCCGGCAGGCTGGTGCGACCTTATTGCCAGGCAGTGGCCGGTAAGCGGCGTCATAGGAGAAAACGGGGCTTTCGCTTTTTACCAGCGGGATGGCGCGCTTCATAGGCTGTATCACCCCGCCGCTCCCGAGCCCGGCGCAACGGGCGCTCGATTGGCCGAGCTTGGGAGGCAGGCCTTGCGTGCTTTCCCTGGGCTGCGCCTGGCAAAGGATCAGGCCTACCGCCTCTTCGATATAGCGCTTGATTTCGCGGAGGAAGAGCCGCGCTTTGATCTGGGCTTTGCCCGGGCGGTACAGGAATTTTGCGAAGCCAAAGGCGCCATCGCCAAGATCAGCTCTATTCACGTGAACGCCTGGTTCGGCGCGTATGACAAATTATCCATGGCCGAGATTTTTCTCTCAAGCCTTACGGGCTATGATCCGATACAGGATGAGGCGAGCGTGCTCTACTTTGGCGATTCGCCGAATGACGAACCCATGTTCAAGCGCTTCAGCCTCTCCTGCGGCGTCGCGAATGTAGGCAACTACGCAAATTTGCTTAGGTATTTACCGAAATACGTGACATCTAAGCCCTATGGTTACGGTTTTGCAGAGGCTGTCGACGTATTGTTGCCTTTGTTAGAAAAAGATTGAATTTGTATACGATTTCTGTGCTGGCGTGATTGACAGTCCCGGAGCTTTCGGTTAGTGTCAGCCTCACGCCGCGAAGA